>JBFWQN010000096.1:0-13154 GCA_050249405.1 Hyphomicrobiaceae bacterium
GCCGGGGCAGTGCGTGATGCTGCCGTTGCACCACCACGCGCTGTTCAAGACGGGCGTGAACCTGGGCGAAATCTGGCGCCTGTCGGAGCTGGCCAACTGGCTCCGGAAGAACAACCGCTCGTCGTTCCTGCTCACCGCTCCGCCGCTCAACCTGCCCGGCGCGGTCGGATCGCCGGCCAACGCCATCGCGACGGTCTGACGTTTGCCCGCGATCAAGGCCGGGGATCGTCCGGGGGCTATCGTGCCCCCGGTGCCGTCCGCGACGAGGCGGGCAGGCCAGCGCGCGGAGGACGGCCATGATCGGGATGGCGAGATCACGGATGCTGCACGCCGTCATGCTGGCGGCGGCGGTCGCTGCGCCCCTTGCCTTGCCGGAACCCGCGGGCGCTGCAGAAGAGTTGTGGCGGGCGACGCTGCGACTACAGCTCGACGACGAGAAGAAATGCGAGTTGCAGACCTGGGTCTCGGTGCGTGAGCTTCCGGGCGAGGCGCTCGGCGGCATCGAGGGCCGAGTCCGCTGCAAGGACGGCCGCGAATTCGACTTCACGCGGCAGAAGGCGCATCAGAAGTTCGAAATCCGCCTCTGTCAGCCGGCGGTCTGCTGACTCGTTAAATGCGGGCGGTGCGACGGGCCCCGGCGGTGCTGCCGGAGCCCGCATCCTTTACCTCAGGTGGCACGAGACGAAGTGGCCGGGCGTCTTCTCGACGAGCTGCGGCACCTCGACCTTGCACTGCGGCTTGGCGATGGGGCAGCGCGTGTGGAAATGACAGCCTGGCGGCGGCTTCACGGGGCTCGGCACGTCGCCATCGAGCACGATCTTCTTGCGCTTGATGGCCGGGTCCGGCACAGGCACCGCGGACAGCAGGGCTTCCGTATAGGGGTGGCGCGGCGCCGTGAAGATGGTCTTCTTGTCCGCATACTCGACGATGCGGCCGAGGTACATCACCGCAATCCGGTGCGAGATGTGCTCCACCACCGCCAGATTGTGCGAGATGAAGAGGTAGGAGAGCCCGAGGTCTCGCTGCAGGTCCATCAGGATGTTGATGACCTGGGCCTGGATCGAGACGTCGAGCGCCGACACCGGCTCGTCGCCGATGATCAGCTTGGGGTTCAAGGCGAGAGCGCGGGCGATGCCGATGCGCTGGCGCTGGCCACCCGAGAACTGATGCGGAAAATTGTCCATCTGCTGCGGTCGCAGACCTACGCGACCGAACAGCTCCGCCACTCGCTCCCGTCGCGCCTTGGCATCCCCGACGTTGTGCACCTCGAGGGGCTCCGCAACGATGCGGCCCGCCGTCATGCGTGGATCGAGCGAGGAGAACGGGTCCTGGAAGATGATCTGCATCTCCCGCCGGTAGGGCCTGAACTCGTTCTTCGAAAGGTTCGTCACGTCCTTGCCGTCGATCAGGATTTGTCCCGATGTCGGCTCGATCAGCCGAAGCAGCGTGCGCCCCACCGTCGACTTGCCGCAGCCCGACTCGCCGACCAGACCGACCGTCTCGCCGCGGCCGATGGTGAAGCTCACGCCGTCGACGGCATAGACATGGCCCACCGTCTTGCGCAGCAGGCCCTTCTTGACGGGGAAATGCTTCTTGAGATCGCGCACCTCGAGCACGGGCTGCGCCGCTGCTCCGGCGGTCATGGCGCCGTTGTTGTGCGTTCGGCTGGCAGCGGAGCCAGCGCCGTTGCCGGGGCGGTCCATGACACTCGCTGCAGCCCCGCTCGCCGTGCCGCGATGGTCATTGGCGACGCCCGCGGCGGGGGCGATCGGCAGATCGTGCTCGCGCGGCTCAGCCATGTCCACCTCCCGCAACCTCGTTGGATTTCCAGCAGGCGACCCAGTGGCCGGGCCTCTTCTCCTCGTAGGGCGGATAGCTCTCACGGCAATGATCGTCGGCGAGCGGGCAGCGCGGAGCGAAAGCACAGCCCTTGGGCAATGCATAGAGCGCGGGCACGATGCCCGGAATCTCCTGCAGACGCTCGGGGCTCGCGTCGTCCAGCCCGCGCATGAGATCGAGGCGCGGAATCGATGCCATCAGGCCCCGCGTGTAGGGGTGGAGCGAGCGGGCGAACAACTCCTCGACAGCCGCCTCCTCCACCTTCCGACCCGCGTACATCACGATGACGCGCTGCGCGGTCTCGGCGACCACGCCGAGGTCGTGCGTGATGAGAATCACGGCCGTGCCGAGCTTTTTCTGCAGCTCGAGGATGAGATCGAGAATCTGGGCCTGGATCGTCACATCGAGCGCCGTCGTCGGCTCGTCGGCGATGAGCACCTTCGGATTGCAGGCGAGCGCAATGGCGATCATCACGCGCTGGCGCATGCCGCCGGAAAGCTGGTGCGGATACTCGCGCACCCGCTGCTCGGGCGATGGGATCTTCACCAGCCGCAGCATCTCGACGGCCTTGGCCTCGGCCTCCTTGCCGCTGAGCCCCTGGTGCAGCGTCAGCACCTCGCCGATCTGCCGCCCGACCGTCATGACCGGATTGAGCGAGGTCATCGGCTCCTGGAAGATCATGGAGATGTCGTTGCCGCGGATCTTCCGCATGGCCGCATCGTCGAGCTTCATCAGATCGACGCCGTCGAGGACGATGCGGGTCTCCTCGAGGATGCGGCCCGGCGGGCTCGGCACGAGCCGCATCAGCGACAACGCCGTGATGCTCTTGCCGCAGCCGGATTCGCCGACGATGGCCAGCGTCTCGCCACGCTTCAGAGCGAAGGAGACACCGTCCACTGCCTTAACGAGGCCCTGGCGAGTGAAGAAATAGGTCTTGAGATCGTCGACCGAGAGAAGCTCGCTTCCATCGGCCGCGACTGCCGCGCCGGGGGCTGGTTTCCCGGTCGGCGCCTGCGCCGTCATTGCGGTTGTCACGGGACGTTACTCCTGAAGAGGCCAAGCGGCATCAGCTGCGCTGGCGCGGATCGAGGATATCGCGGACGGCATCGCCGAGCAGATTGGTGCCGAACACGGCGAGGCTGATGGCGAGGCCCGGGAAGACCACGAGCCAGGGTGCGGTGCGCACGTACTCCGCCGCCGATTCCGACAGCATGCGTCCCCACGACGGATGCGGCTCGGGCACGCCGAGGCCGAGGAACGACAGCGACGCCTCGGTCAGAATGGCGGAGCCGAGCTGAGCGGTGGAAAGAACGATCAGCGGCGCCACCGTGTTCGGCAGCACGTGCTTGAAAGCGATCTTCACCTCGCTCATGCCGACGGCCTTGGCTGCCTCGACATAGGGCATCTCGCGCAACGCCAGCGTGTTCGAGCGGATGACGCGCGCCACGTTGGGGATCATCGGGATCGAGATCGCGATGATGGTGTTGGTGAGGGACGGGCCGAGCGAGGCCGCCATCAGGAGCGCCATCACCAGCAGCGGCAGCGACTGCATGATGTCGATGAAGCGCTGCGTGATGAGGTCGAGCCAGCCGCCGAAATAGCCGGACAGCAGGCCGATGGTGACGCCGAAGAAGCCGCCGAGCAGCGTGGCGCCGATGCCGACCATGAGGGAGATGCGGGCGCCGTAGACGATCCGGCTCCACATATCACGGCCCATGAAGTCGGCGCCGAGCACATGCATGCCACCGGGCCGCGCGAGCGACGTGCGCGGGTTGGTGGAGGTCGGGTCGAAGCTCGTGAAGACCGGCGCGAAGAGCGCGATCACCAAGAAGGCGATGACGATCAGCGCACCGGCTGCACCCAACGGGTATCGCCGCACATAGTAGGTGAAGCGGGACCAGCTGCTGTTGATGTTGGCGCCGGCCCGGGTGAGCTCGGCCTGATGATCGATAGTGGCCATGGACGTTCTCCGACTCGAGCCTCAGTCCTCGTACTTGATGCGCGGATCGAGCACGACGTAGGCCATGTCGACGAGAAAGTTCACGACCACCGTGACGATGGCGATGAACATCACGAGGTTCTGCACGATCGGGTAGTCACGCCAGCGGATGGCCTCGACCAGGAAGCGGGCGACGCCGGGAATATTGAAGACCGTCTCGGTGACGATGAGGCCACCGATCAGGAATGCCGCCTCGATGCCGATGATGGTGATGACCGGCAGCACGGCGTTGCGCAGGGCGTGGTGGTAGTTGACCGACGTATTGGAGGCGCCCTTCGCCCGTGCCGTGCGGATGTAGTCCTGGCGCAGCACCTCGAGCATCGAGGAGCGCGTGAGGCGCATGACGATGGCGGACGCACGAAAGCCCACGGCAAGCGCCGGGATCGATAGGAGCCCGATCTCGTGCCAGACGCTCGACGGCTTGTCGGTGTAGATCGGGATCCAACCGAGATAGTGGACGAAACCCATAAGAATGAGCAGGCCCAGCCAGAACGACGGCAGGGAGAGGCCCGACAGGCTGAGAACGCGGAGCGCATAGTCGAGCACCGAGTCCTGCTTCACCGCCGAGATGACGCCGAGCGGCACGCCGATGACCACCGAGAAGAACAGCGCGAGCCCGGCGAGCTTCGCAGTCACCGGAATCCGCGGCAGGATCTCGTCGATGGCCGGCTTCTCGGAGACATAGGCATAGCCGAGATCGCCCGTGAGCAGGCCACTGATCCAGCCCCAGTACTGCACGATGATCGGCCGGTCGAGGCCGAGCTCGGCCTCGAGCTTGGCCTTGTCCGCCGGATTCACCATGCCGGCAGCATCGAACAGGATGTCGCTGATGTTGCCCGGCACGAGCCGCAGCATGACGAAGATCAGGATCGACATCCCGAACAGCGTCAGGATCATCAGCAGGAATCGACGGATGAGATAGGCGCCCACGCACGCTCTCCCTTTGGAACGTTTCCCTTGCTCCGCGGCGAGATAAGAGCCTTGCGCCGTGGCAGACGGTGCCCCGTTCGGGGCCATTTTTCTAAGCTCGCTCCGCTTCTGCGGAGCGTGACGGCACCAGAGCACCGGTGCCGTCCGTAGAGTGTCGGCCGGTTACGACTATTTGTCGAGCCAGACGTCCTCGTAGCGCCAATTGCTGTAGATGCTGTTCATGTGCGTGACGAACCCCTTCATGTAGGGGTGCCAGCAGTGGGCCGCCCGATCATGGTAGATAATCGGGCGGGCCACGTCCTCGTTGATCAGCCTCTCGATGTTCCAGACGATCTGGCGCCGCTTGGCGACATCACCCTCGGCCGACTGCGCCTCGATGAGCTTCTCCACCTCGGGATTGCAGTACTGGGTGTAGTTGCGCTCCGACTTGCAGGTGTAGTTCTCGATGAAGTTGATATCGGGATCGTCAGCGCCGACGCCGGTCAGGTTCATGCCGACGGCATAGTCCTTGCGGGCCACCTTGGCATGCCACTGCGACGTGTCGACGACGTCGAGCTCACCGTCGATGTAGATCTGCTTCAGCTGATCGATCAGGATGACGGCAGGGTCGCGGTAGATCGCGATGTTGCGTGTCGAGACCTTGACCTTGAGCGGCTTATCGGCGGAATAACCGGCCTCGCTCATGATCTTGCGGGCCTCGTCCTGATTTTTCTTTACATCCGGACCGTAGCCCGTGAGCTGCTCGAGCACGTCCTTGGGCATGCCCCACTGTCCCTCGGGACCGGGCAGCATGGCGCCGCCCTTGGTGCCCTTGCCCTCGGTAAGGATGTCGATGAAGGCCTGCCGGTCGATGGCCAGCGCCATCGCCTTGCGGACTTTCGGATTGTCGAAAGGCGGCGCCTTCTCGTTCACGATCAGATTGCGGCTGACGTATTGCGGATGCAGCTCGCATACGGCATCCGGCGCCTGGGTCTTCACGTCCTTGAGCAGGGGGATCGACACGTCGCTCGAGAACGTCATGTCGAACTCCTTCGCAACGAAGGAGAGCATGCGCGTCGAGCGGTTCGGAATGATCTTGAACTCGATCGCGTCGAGGTAGGGCTTACCCTTCTTCCAGTAGTCGGGGTTCCTCACGAGCTTGATCGACTCGTTGGCCTTGAACTCGACGAACTTGAACGGTCCCGTGCCGATCAGCTTGAGGCGCATGTCGCGCGTCGACACATGGCAGGGATACATGGGCGAGTAGCCCGTCGCCAGCATCATGAGGATCGACGGCTGCGGCTTCTCGAGGAGATGGTGGCCTCGTGGTCGCCGTTGACCGTCACGTCCTTCACGTTCTGGTACCAGATCGCGCGCGGGTTCTTGCGCAGCCGGTCCTTCGCCTTGTTGAGCAGAAGATCGAAGGTGCACTTGACGTCGGCCGACGTGAACGGCTTGCCGTCGTGCCACTTCACGCCCTGCTGCAGCTTGAATGTGAGCTTGGTCTTGCTGTCGTCCCACGACCAGCTCTGGGCGAGGTCGGGGACGATCGTCTCCATCGACTGCAGCGGCTTCTGCTGGTCGAAAAGCACCAGATTGTTGAAGACGGGCATGGCAGCGATCTGCACCGAGACCGTCGACTCCTCGTGGATCGAGAGCGACGAGGGGTTGTCGCGGTGCTGGACGCGCAGTGTGCCGCCGCTCTTCTGGGCCGACGCAGCCGACGCGCCGAACGCCACGATCAGACCGGCAGCCATCGCGGCGAGCGGAGGAAACTTCGTCATGGACTCTCCCGAGATGCTTCTAGGGGCTCGCCACCGCTCCACTCCCCGTGGACGGAGCGAGCCCTCTTCTTCTGAGCGGGCGAACCTATAGGCTCACGCCGCGCCGATCAATCGCTTGTCCGGACAAGTCGGGCATTTCTTTCCGGCGACCCTTACTTGTCGAGCCAGACATCCTCATAGCGCGCGTTGTTGTAAATGCCGTTCCGATTGGCGACGTAGCCCTTCACGTACGGCTGCCAGCAGGTTGCATTGTTGCCGTAATAGATGATCGGCCGCGCGACGTCCTCGATGAGCTTCTTCTGGATCTCATTGACCATCGCCTTGCGCTTGGCACGATCCGTGATGCTCGACTGCTCGAAGATCATCTTTTCGACCTCCTTGTTGCAGTATTGCGTGTAGTTGCGCTCCGAGTTGCAGGTGTAATTCTCGACAAGGTTCGAGTCAGGGTCGTCGACGCCGACGCCGGTCAGGTTGAGACCGACGGCATAGTCCTTGCGCGCGACCTTGGCGTGCCAGATCGAGGTGTCGACGACCTCGAGCTCGCCGGCGATGTGGATGCTCTTGAGCTGGTCGATGAGGATGACGGCCGGGTCGCGGTAGACGGCGATGTTGCGTGTCGAGATCTTGACGGCGAGCGGCTTGTCGGCCGTGTAGCCGAGGCCCTCCATGATCTTCCTGCCCTCGGCACGGGACTTCTCGACCTCGGCGCCGCTGCCGTAGCCGGGGATCTTGGCCATCTCCTCCGGGGTGTAGCCCCACTGGCCGGCCGGCGCCGCGAGCATGGCGCCCGACTTGATGTAATTGCCCTCGCTCGAGATGGTCACGAAGGCGTCGCGATCGATGGCCATGTCCATCGCCTGACGGATCTTGATGTTGTCGAACGGCGGCTTCTCGCTGTTGACGATCAGGTTCGTCGAGACGTTGGTCGGGTGGAGATCACAGATCGCGTTCGGCGACTTGGCCTTGATGTCCTTCATGATCGGCACAGTCGTGTCCGAGGGGAAGGTCATGTCGTGCTCGCCCGCCGTGAAGGCGAGGGCGCGGGTGGCCACGCTCGGAATGATCGTCCACTCGATGCCGTCGAGATAGGGCTTGCCCTTCTTGAAGTAGTCGGCGTTCTTCGTGAAGCGCATCACCTCGTTGCGCTTCCATTCGACGAACTTGAAGGGTCCGGTGCCGATGGGCGCGGTGCGCATGGTCTGTGCATTGACGTGGCACGGATAGACGGGCGAGTAGCCCGACGCGAGCAGCACGAGGAAGCTCGGCTGCGGCTTCTCCAGCACCATCGTCGCCTCGGCCGGGCCGTTGACGGTGACCTCGCGCAGGTTGTGATACCAGACGGCCCGCGGATTCTTGCGCAGCCGCTCCTTCGATTTGCCGATCAGCATCTCGAACGTGCACTTCACGTCCTCGGACGTGAACGGCTTGCCGTCGTGCCACTTCACGCCCTCGTGGAGCTTGAAGGTCAGCTTGGTTCCCGTGCTGTCCCAGGCCCAGCTCTTGGCGAGATCCGGCACGACCGTCTCGAAGCTGTTGGTCGGCTTCTGCTGGTCGAACATCACGAGGTTGTTGAACACGCCCATGAACGGCTCGATGACCGAGTTGGTCGCCTCCTCGTGGATCGAGCCCGACGGCGCGTTGTCGCGATGCTGCATCTTGAGAATGCCGCCGCTCTTCTGAGCATAGGCGGGCACGGCAAGGCTGATCGCAGCGGCGACCGCTGCGATGGATTTGAGTGCATGCGCTTTCACTGTTTTCCTTCCTCCCTGGACGGTGCCATCGTTCATTCGGCGATGGCCATGGAGCAATTCGCTTGCTCACTTTTTGTTGCAAATGAGCCTAGCTGCGGATGCCGGCCGAGGCAACCCGCAGGACCTCATTTCGCGCAGGAGCCGGCTCTGCCAGCTCAGTACATCGGCTTTCTCAAGGGGAACTTGTCGAGATAGGGCTGGTACTCGGGCTCGACGTCGATGCGCATGGTGCCGAGATAGCGCACGACGGCATTGTAGAACGCCATCGTGATGACGAGGTCGGTCAGCCGCTCCTCGTCGAACGACTTGCGTAGCTCCGCGAAGGTGGCATCGGATACGGCAAGCTCGGTCGTCAATTCGCGGGCGGCCCTGATCACGAGACGGGCAAGGGGCTCGAGCGTGCTCGGCTTGCCGTCGCACTCGGCGATCAGCCCGCGGATATCGTCCTCGGAGCAGCCGAACTCCTGGCCGATCTTGACGTGGTGAGACCACTCGTAGGGTGCCTGCGTGATCCAGCCGACCGCCAGGATGGCGATCTCGCGCAGCCGTGGATCGAGGCGACTCTTGTGCCGGATGAAGCCGCCGAGGCCCTGGAACGC
The DNA here is from genome assembly GCA_050249405.1 of Hyphomicrobiaceae bacterium. Taxonomy (GTDB): domain Bacteria; phylum Pseudomonadota; class Alphaproteobacteria; order Rhizobiales; family Hyphomicrobiaceae. The sequence continues at coordinate 8,882 of JBFWQN010000096.1, forward strand.
GCGGGCCGCATTGGGGCTGTGCGCCATGCACTTGAAGAGGGTGATCTCGCGCTTGAGGAGATCCTGCTGATCGGCGGGAAGATCGGATTTCTCGAGATAGGGCAGGCGTGCCATAGGCGGCTCCGCGGTTGTCGGGAGAGACAGGATTCAGTTGGGGAGGCTGGCCTTGCCGGCCCGCCATTCACGCGCGCGGCTCGCCCACCACGGCCGTACCGATCATGGAGTCGCGGGTGACGATGGTGGCCAGCCGATCGGCGCTCCAGCCGTCGGTGCCCGCGGGCCGGCGCGGGAGCACCAGAAAGCGGCAGTCGGCCGTCGAGTCCACGACCCGGACCTCGACACTATCGGGAAGCTCGGTGCCGAACTCGGCAAGCACGGCGCGGGGCTCGCGCACGGCACGCGAGCGGTACTCGCGTGACTTGTACCAGAGCGGCGGCAGGCCGAGGATGGTGCGCGGATAGCAGGAGCAGAGCGTGCACACGATCATGTGGTGCACTTTCGGCGAGTTCTCTAGCACCACCAGCTTCAAACCCGGCAGCTCGAGCCCCATCTCGTCGACACCAGCGTTGCCATCGGCTAGCAAGCGAGCCTTGAACGCGGGATCGGTCCACGCCCGGGCGACGACCTTGGCGCCGTTCTCGGGGCACTTGCCGTCCCATTCCTCGATCTTGTCCTGGATCTCGCGGGCGGTGACGATCTCCTTCTCGATCATCAGCTCGCGCAATGCGATCTCCAGGAACTCCCAGTCCTCCGACGGCTCCTTGATGTCGGGCTGGAAGGTACGCGCATGATCGTGACCCTGGTGGTCGTGATCGTGCCCGTGATGATCGTGGTCATGGTCATGATCGTGATCGTGCGTCATGTCGCGCTCCCCGCGGAGATGCGTGCTGGCCGTCGATCGCAACGAGCGAGGCCGCGCCAAAGGCGCAGCCGCGCGTCACGCGGCCGGCTCCAGCCACTGCTCGTAGATTTCGGCGACGACCGTGTCGCCCTTCGCATAGGTCCCCTGACCGCCCCACACCTCGTCCATCGCGAACTGCACCCAGTAGTTCGTCCTGCGCGGCCAGCCGGGCTTGCCGTAGGCGAGCTGCTCCGGATTGGGCCACGCGCCGAAATCCCGCAGCACCACGCCATGCTTGCCCTTGAGATAGCTCGGCGTGCGCACGTGCCCCGCGGGGCTATCGGTGCGCACCACGACACGGTCGCCGATCTTGAAGCGCGCGCTCATCTCGTCTTCGCCTTCGCTTTAGCCTTCGGTGCAGCCGCCGCGGCTTTCGCCGCAGGCTTCTTGCGTGCCGGCTTGGCGGCTTTGGCCGGGGCTTTTGCCGCCGCGGCATGGCGGGCCTTCACCTCGGCGAGCTTGGCGTCGATCTCGGCGTCGCTGAGCACGCCTTTCTCGACGAGCAGGCTGCGCATGGCGAGACACCACTTCTGATAGTAGCCCGAGTCCCGGTAGGTCTCCGGCGTCAGGCTTTCGATGGTGCGGCGGTTCTCGTCCGTCACCCAGAAAGCCCGTGGCTTCTGCCGGAGCAGCTGCATCATCGCGTCGATGCGGCGCTCGACGAGCGTCGGCGTGTGCTCGTGGCTATCGATGGGCCCTGCCGGATCGCCGCCCATGTCGTGGGGTTTTCGCTTGGGATCAGCCGTCGCCATGCCTCAGCTCCCGTCGTTTCGCCCCATTGTGCGACGAGGCGAGGTCCCGGCGCAACCGGGTCGTCGGCGCCGCAGTCCACGGCTATTGGCGGCGGGCGGCGGCGCCACTAGAAATGTTCCAACAGCCCTCGACGACAGCCCCTGGCCGATGGACCGCCCGATGACCGCCGAAGCCTTCGCTGCAGATTTTCCGACACCTGCCGAGGCGGACTGGCTGCGGCTGGTCGACAAGGCGATCAAGGGTGGCGATTTCGAGCGCCGGCTGGTCTCGCGGACCGCCGACGGGCTCCGTATCGAGCCGCTCTACACCCGCCGCTCGGCGATCGCCGGCCGTGAGGCACTGGCACCCGGGGCCGCACCCTTTCTGCGGGGCACGCGCGCAGCGGCCGGCGCCGGGTGGGATATCCGCCAGCTGTGCGCCGAGCCCGATCCGGTTGCCGCCAATGCGGCCATTCTCGACGATCTCGCGGGAGGGGCGACGTCGGTGCTGCTGCAGGTCGCGGCGCCGGGCTGGGCCGGCATCGGCTACGAGCAATCGGTGATGGCGCGCGCGCTCAAGGATGTCATGCTCGACGTGGCGCCCGTGTCGCTGGTAGCCGGCGAGTACACGCCCGACGCGGCCGGGAGCCTGATCGCGCTGTGGCGCGCGGCGGGGCTGGCAGAGACGCAGCGGCGTGGCGCCTTCAACTACGATCCGTTGGGCACGCTGGCGGCGACCGGCGCGCTCTACCATCCGGTCGATAAGGCGCTCGAGATCGCAGCCGGGCTGGTCGCGACAACGGTCCCCATGCCGGGCGTGACGGCGCTCAGGGCCGATGGTCACGGCTGGCACCAAGGGGGTGCGACCGAGGCGCAGGAGCTCGCGCTCGTGCTGGCGTCGCTGGTCGCCTATCTCCGGGCTGCGGAGGCGGCGGGCCTTGCCCCATCGATCGCGCTTCCCAAAATCGCCATCACGCTGGCGGCCGACGCCGACCAGTTCCTCGGCATCGCCAAGCTGCGCGCCGCTCGGGCGCTGGTGTGGCGGGTGGCGGAGGCTTGCGGAGCGGGACAGGCCGCGGCGCTCGTCACGTTCACGGCGGAGACGTCGCGCCGCATGATGACAGCGCGCGACCCCTGGGTGAACATGCTGCGCACCACCATCGCCACGGCCGCTGCCGGCATGGGAGGAGCCGATGCCGTCACCGTGCTGCCATTCACGTGGGCGCTCGGCCGGCCCGATGCCTTCGCCCGCCGCATCGCGCGCAACACTCACCTCGTTCTGCTCGAGGAGGCGGGCCTCGGCCGGGTCTGCGATCCTGCGGGCGGAAGCTGGTATGTCGAGCGTCTGACAGACGAGCTCGCGGCCAAGGCCTGGGAGGCGTTCCAGGCCATCGAGGCGAAGGGGGGGCTCGGCGCGGCACTGGCCGCAGGCTCCGTACAGGACGATCTCGCCAAGTCGCGCGAGGCTCGCGCCAAGCTCGTCGCGACAGGCCGCCTCGAGTTGACAGGCACCTCCGCTTTTCCCCGTCTGGGCGACGACGGCGCTACGGTCGCGCCTTGGCCTCCGGTCCCGTCGGCAGCCCTCAACGGCGCAAAAGTACGCGCGCTCGACCTTGCACGAACCTCCGCGCCGTTCGAAGCGCTTCGCGACCGGGCCGACGCCTTCGAGCGCCGCACAGGTGCCAGGCCAAAGGTATTCCTCGCGTCGATGGGACCGCTGGCAGTCAACGCCACGCGCACGACGTGGATCCGGAATTTCCTGGCGGCGGGCGGCATCGAGGGTGTGGGCGGCGACAGCTATCTCGCCTCGGCCGACGCCGGGCGCGCGTTCGCCGAGGCCGGCGCCTCCGTCGCGTGCCTCTGCAGCGGCGACGACGTCTATGCCGAGCTGGGCGAGGCGACCGCCTCACTGCTGAAAACGGCGGGCGCCGCCCGGGTCTACCTGGCGGGCCGACCCAAGGATCAGGAAGCGGCACTTACCGCGGCCGGTGTCGACGGATTCCTGTTCGCCGGGCAGGACGCAGTTGCCGCGCTTCAAGGCCTACACGAGGCGCTCGGCGTCACCGGTTGACGTCAGCGGTCGCGGGATTGCAGGCGCTCCTCCGGAACCGGGCCTCCCACGGCGCCGTTGCTTCGGCAAGGCGCCCGCATCCCCATGAGTCGGGAGCGGCGCCCGTCACCTCTCGACCGACCGGAGCAAGCCATGCGCATCCTGCCCCTCGCCGCCGCGCTCGTCCTCGGCACCGCCGCCCACGCCCAGCAGCCGGCGGCACCGGATGCCGTCCCAGCGTCCGGCGTATCGGCAGCGCGCACCGTGACGGTGGACATGAAGGATGGCAAAGGCCAGTCGGTCGGCACCGTGCAGATCCGGCAGCTCGCCCACGGCACGCTGTTCCTCGCCGATCTGCGGGGGCTGCCACCCGGCGCCCACGGCTTTCACGTCCACGAGCGCGGCTCGTGCCAGGCACCCGACTTCAAGTCGGCGGGCAGCCACTACAATCCCGAGCAGAGCGAGCACGTCTACGGAAGCGGCGGCGGTCCGCATCCGGGCGACCTGCCGAACCTGCACGTCACCCAGCAAGGGACTGTGACCGCCGAGATCCACTCATCCCGGCTGTCGTTGGTGGACGAGGACAGCGCG
>JBFWQN010000097.1:0-13130 GCA_050249405.1 Hyphomicrobiaceae bacterium
CTTGTTCATTGCCGATCTGTGTTGGCTCCGCCTCTACGGCTTCACCGGCCTCGACGTGCGGACGTTCGGGGGGGGGTGGGGGGGGTGAGGTGGTCGGGCCCTCTGCGTGGTATAGTCCGGCACGTTGAGTTGCCCCCAGCTCACGGAGGCTCACAGGTGGACCAGATCGAACAGCAATCGCTCGAAAAGCGGGTCGAGGAACTCGAGCGGCAGATGGAGGCGCTCAAATCGAGTGCGCGATCCGAAAAAGATTGGCGCCGGGCCGTCGGATGGGCAAAGGACGACCCCGGATATGACGAAGCAATGCAACTCGGCGCTGAGTGGCGAAAGAAGGAAAACCTGAGATCGCTTCGAGAGAGCAAGCGCGCGGGAAGATCAGATGCTGGTCCTCGACACCGATCACCTGACGGCGCTCGATCGCGGCGGAATGCTGGGAAGAAGGCTGCAGGAGAGACTTGAGCCGCATCACCTCGAGGTTTGTACGACGATAGTGTCGGTCAGTGAGCAATTGCGTGGACTGTTGGCACACATCTCGGCCGCGCGATCCGATGAGCAGTTGCTGGCTCGATACGGTCGACTCAATCGCAAGCTGGATCGTTTGACCGAGTATCGGATACTGAGCTGGTCGGTGGCCGCGGCTGAACGGCTCGGTTGGCTAAGGCGCGGTGGCGTTCGCATCGGTACAATGGATCTTCGCATCGCCAGCATCGCACTTGCCAACGATGCGATAGTTTTGTCTCGCAACGTTCGCGACTTCGAGAAAATCCCCGATCTCCGCGTCGCGGATTGGCTCGCCTGATGGACCGACTGGAGCACATGCGCGGCCTCTTGCGGTTTGTCAGCCCGAGCGACAAGGCGCGAGTAAGGCGCTGGATCGAAAATCCACGGGGCGGCGAAAGGCTGCTCGAATGGTTGGCGCATGAAACGGTCATTCCCGGAAAGCTCGCCCTGATCCGTTCGGCCCACTTCGATCACCACCATCTGATCGTCCACAGACCAGACTGACGAAAGAAGCCCCATGAAATTCACACTCTCCTGGCTGAAGGACCATCTGGATACCTCGGCCTCGCTTGCCGACATCCGGAAGACGCTGGATCAGATCGGGCTCGAGGTCGAAGGCATCGAGGATCCGGCCGAGAAGCTCGGTGGCTTCACCATCGCGCGCGTGCTCGAGGCCAAGCAGCATCCGCAGGCGGACCGGTTGCGCGTGCTGCAGGTCGAGATCGAGCCTGGGAAGCCAACTGTCGAGGTGGTGTGCGGCGCGCCCAACGCGCGTGCGGGCCTCGTCGGTGTGTTCGCCCCGCTCGGAGCCTATATCCCCGGCACCGGCATCACGCTCGAGAAGAAGCCTGTCCGCGGTGTCGTCTCGAACGGAATGATGCTGTCGGAACGGGAGATGGAGCTTTCGGACGATCACGCCGGCATCGTCGACCTCGATGCGAAGATGGCCGAGAACGTGGGCAAGCGGTACGTCGACGTGCTCGGGCTCTCCGATCCGGTGATCGAGATCAAGCTGACGCCGAACCGGCCGGACTGCACGGGCGTGCGCGGCGTCGCGCGCGATCTGGCGGCGGCGGGCCTCGGCACGATGAAGCCCGAGCGGAAGGTCGAGGGCGTCGAAGGCACGTTCGACAGCCCGGTGGATGTTCTGCTCGAGTTCCCGGCGCTGGCAACGACCGACGATGCGCCCTGCTCCTGCTTCGCCGGGCGCTACATCCAGGGCATCGAAAACTCCAAGGGCTCGCCCGCGTGGATGCAGCAGCGGTTGAAAGCCATCGGACTCCGGCCGATCAATGCGGTCGTCGACGTCACCAACTACATCATGATGGACCGCGGCCGGCCACTGCACGTCTACGACGCCGACAAGCTGAAGGGGGCCATCCGGGCGCGCATGGGGCGTAAGGGCGAGAGCTTCCTCGCGCTCAACGGGCGCACCTACGAGGTCGACGAGACGATGTGCGTGATCGCGGATGCGAGCCACGTGCACGACATCGGCGGCATCATGGGCGGCGAGGAGACCGGCTGTACCGAGACGACGCGCAACGTTCTGATCGAGTGCGCTTATTTCGACCCCGTCTCGATCGCCACCACCGGCCGCAAGCTCGGCCTGTCGAGCGACGCCCGCTACCGTTTCGAGCGTGGCGTCGATCCGGGCTACATCGAGCCCGGCCTCGATCTGGCGACCCGCATGATGCTCGATATCGTCGGCGGGCAGCCGTCGCGCCGCAAGATCGCCGGCAGGCCGCCTGTGAAGCCGTTCACGGTCGATTTCGACTTCGGCCGGGTCGAGAGGCTGATGGGGCTGAAGCTCCCCGATGCGCGGATCCGCGACACGCTCGAGGCCTTGGGCTTCGCCATCGATGGACAAGGGCTGAATGTACGCGTCACCGCCCCGAGCTGGCGGCCTGACGTGCATGGGCCAGCCGACCTCGTCGAGGAGGTCGCACGCATCGCCGGCCTCGAGTCGTTCCCGTCGGCCCCGCTGCCGCGCCTGACGGGCGGCGTGACTCGCGCAACCCTCACCGAGGGCCAGCGGCGCGTTCGCCGGGCCCGGCGGGCGCTCGCTGCGCGCGGCTTCGTCGAGGCGGTGACGTGGTCGTTCATCGACCAGGAGGAGGCGGAGCATTTCGGCGGCGGAGCAGAGGCGCTGCAACTCGCCAATCCGATCTCGTCGGAGATGACGACGATGCGGCCGGGCCTGCTGCCGGGCCTGCTGGCCGCGGCGCATCGCAACCACAATCGCGGCTTCACCGACATCGCGCTGTTCGAGGTGGGTCAAGCCTACCGTGGCGACGGCGAGCACGACCAGATCGTGGTGGCTGCCGGAGTGCGCGCCGGGGCAAGCCAGCTTACAGGGGCCGGGCGGCATTGGGACGGAGCCGCCGATCCGGCCGGTCTGTTCGGCGCCAAGGCGGATGCGGTGTCGCTGCTCGCCGCGCTCGGCGTCGATGCATCGAAGGCCCAGGTCACCCGTGATGCGCCGGGCTGGTATCACCCTGGCCGGTCGGCGACGCTTCGTTTGGGACCGAAGGTAGTGCTCGCCCATTTCGGGGAGCTGCATCCGGCGACGCTGAAGCTGATGGATCTGGCCGGGCCCGCCTCGGCGTTCGAGGTGTTTCTCGACGCCCTGCCGCGCGAGAAGAAGAAATCGAAAGCGCGGCCTCCGCTCGCCGCGAGCGACCTGCTGCCCGTCCGGCGGGATTTCGCATTCGTGCTCGACAAGGCCGTGGCCGCCGGCGACGTAGTGCGGGCTGCGCAGGCTGCGGACAAGGCACTGATTTCCGGGGTGAAAGTGTTCGACCTGTTCGAGGGTGGCAATCTCGGTGCCGACAAGAAGTCGCTCGCCATCGAGGTGACCCTGTCGCCGGCGGATAAGACCCTGACCGACGAGCAGATCGAGGCGGTGGCGAGGAAGCTCATCGCCGAGGTCAAGCGCGCGACGGGCGGCGAGATCAGGGGCTGAGGCTCGCCGGCACTTGGCCCAGCCGGAACCCAGGCGGGGCCCCGCCGTTCCTCGGTGGTATTGCCACCATGGAGCGGGCCTATGCCGATCGTCACCACGCGAGACAACGTTCGACTGTTCTGCAAGGTGTGGGGAGACGGCCGGCCAGTCGTTCTGATTCACGGCTGGCCACTTTCCGCCGACAGCTGGGACCCCGTCGCCAACGCGCTCGCGCAGAATGCATTCAAGGTCGTTGCCTATGACCGGCGGGGCTTCGGCCGGTCCGAGCAGCCGTGGAGCGGATACGACTACGACGCGCTTGCCGATGACCTTGCCGACGTGATGCAGGCGACCGGCGCCGGCCAGGACGCCACGATCGTCGGGTTCTCGATGGGTGGCGGCGAGGTGGCGCGCTACATGTCTCGGCACGGTGGCAAAGGCGTGGTGTCGGCGGCTCTCATCTCGTCGGTGGTGCCGTTCATGGCGCGGACGACCGACAATCCGGACGGCGTGCCGCAGTCGACCTTCGATGGCATGATGCAAGGGATGCTCGCCGACCGGCCGAGCTTCATGCGCGATTTCCTCAATAGTTTCTTCGGCGTCGGAGTGATCACGAGCCCGGTCAGCAATGCCACGCTCGACTGGGCCTGGGCGATGTGCATGCAGGCAGGGCTACGGCCCACACTGGCGGCTGCGGCCGCCTTCGCCACGACCGACTTCCGGCCGGACCTTTCGTCGTTCCGCGTGCCGACCCTGATCGTGCACGGCGATCAGGATCAGACCGTCCCCATCAATGCCTCGGCCCGGCCCGCTGCGAAAGCCATCCCGGGCGCCAACCTCGTGGAGTACTCCGGCGCTCCGCATGGTCTTTTCGCCACCCACACGGACCGACTGGTGCAGGACTTGCGGGCGCATCTGAGGGGCTGAATGGCTCAAGCCGCCCGGGCGCGCGCACCGAGCATGTACTGGCCTGCCACGAATAGCGCGATCATGCCGATGCCGATGCCGTCGGCAATGGGCGAGGGGTAGAACAGCGCCGCGCCGGCCGCGTAGAGGTAGATGCGCATCGGCCAAGACACTGGGCCAAGAAGATAGCCGATCGAGCCGCCGCAAATGGCCACGACGGCCAACCAACTGACGGTCACGTGATAGGCGATCTCGGGCCATGTGCCCTGCATCAGAATCGCTGGCCGGTAAACCATCATGAACGGAATGAAGAACACCGCGCCGGCAATGCGCAGGGCCTGTCCGGCCACCTTCCAGAAATTCTCGCCCACGATCGTCGCCGCCGCGTAGACGGAGGCGCAGACCGGCGGTGTGATCGCCGAGAGAATGGCGAAATAGAAGATGAAAAGATGTGCCCCGAGTGGGGGAAGGCCGAGCTTCGAGAGCGCTGGCGCCGCCACGGATGCCGTGAGCAGGTAGGATGCCGTCGTCGGCACGTCCATGCCAAGAAGAATGCACAGCAGCGCCGAGATCAACAGCACGCCGATGAGGGCGTCGCCGCTGAAACCGAGCAGGAGCTGCGAGAACTTGACGCCCAGGCCCGACGCCGAGAGCACGGTGACGAGCAGAGAGGCCGTCGCGAGCAGAGCGGCGATGATCACCACGCCCTTGCCGCCGTCGACGAGGCCGTTCCAAACCTTGATCGCAAGCGAGCGGAGATCGCGGCCGAGGTCGCCGGTGCGACCCTCGACGATGCAAGTTGCGACGCACACCACGATGGCGAAGGCGAGCATGGCGATGGTCGCGACGGCGCCCGCCAGCGTCGGCGAGTAGCCGGAGAAGAGCAGCCATGCGAGGATCAGGAGTGGGCCGAACGCCGGCAATGCGGAAAGCGAGAAAAGCACGTCGCGTGCCTTCGGGATGCTCTCCCTCGGGATGGGATTGAGAGAATTGGCGCGTGCGTAGCAATCGATCGAAAAATAGATCGCACTGAAATAAAGGATGGCGGGGATAGTCGCAGCGATGGCGATGGAGGCATACGAGATGTTCAAGATCTCGGCCATGATGAAGGCGCCAGCGCCCATGACCGGCGGCATGATCTGGCCGCCCGCCGACGCGCTCGCCTCGATGCCGGCGGCGAAGTCCTTGCGGTAGCCGGCTCGGATCATGGTCGGGATCGTGATCGAGCCGACCGACATGACGTTGGCGACGGCAGAGCCCGAGATGGTGCCGAACAGGGCGGACGTGACCACGGCCACTTTCGCCGGGCCGCCGTGCGAGCGGCCGGCGAGCAAGGTGGCGGCGCGCATGAAGACGTCGCCGGCTCCGACGGCCATCAGGAGAGAGCCGAAGATGACGTAGATGGCGACGACACGTGTGCCGATGTCGGCCATCATGCCGAACATGCCCTGCGTGGAGGCATAGAGCGTCATCATGGCGGTGTCTGGCGAGACGCGCGGCGGCTGCCAGTTGCCGGAGACGATCTTGTTGCCGAGCAGGTAGAAGGCGAGCGAGATCACAGCCATCAGCGGCAGCGACAGGCCGATGGTCCGCCGCGCCGCCTCGAGCGAGACAACGATCATGGCGGCTCCGGCCGCCATGTCGAACGGCGTCAGATCGCTCATGATGTCCATGAGGCGATCGGCGGCGAGCGTGACATGCACACCGCCATAGACGGCAACGAGTCCGAAAGCGATGTCGACGAGGGCGGCCGCGGTCGAGCGGCCCTTCCTCAGCGCGCTCTCGAAAAAGATGAAGCCCACGCCCAGGCCAAGAAACAGGGACCGCTGGATCAGCGGCTCAAAGTTGCCGGCCAGCGACGTATACACGTGCAAGAGTGCGTAGGCGACGATGCCGATCTCGATCAGCCGGCGCGGCATCGACTTCTGTTCTACCGGGGGCGGCGCGTGAGTAGCGTGGGCATCCATGGGCAGAGGGCGTCCGTGGGGGCGACGAGGCGGCGGGCCGGCATGGCCCGCCCGATCCTGATCAGGGCAGAGAGGTCCAGAATTTCTTGGCGCCGGGATGCAGCTTGAGGCCGAGCTGCTCCGTCTTCAGCGCGACGGCCTTGAAGTCCATCGCCTTCAAGTGCGGGAAGACGTCGATCAGCATCTGGCGGTTCTCGTAGATGGCCTTGGCAACCGCAAAAGCCGTCTTCTCGTCCATGGCCGAGATGCGGGCGGAGTAGGTGCCGAGCACGACGGGCGTCATGACCGCAGGTTGGCCAGGGATCGTGTTGGCGGGAACCTCGGCGAAATCGACGCCCTTGATCTTGGCGAGGATCGATGCGCGCTGCTTCTCGTCGAAGCCGAGGTACTTCATCGGCGTGGAGATGAGGAGCTCGCGCAGCGTCGAATCGAGGCCGGCGCCGACGCCGTATTTCGAATAGCCGACGAGTTGCCGGTTCTGCGTGCCTTCGACCGAATCCTGGATCGAGCCAGGCGCCCACTGCGGCTCGATGGACAGAAGCTGGAACATCTGACGAGTGAGCAGCTCGGCGCCGCTGCCCCGGATGCCGGCCGAGAACTTCTTGCCCTGGAGATCAGCGAGCGTGTTGACGCCCGAGTCGGCACGGACGACGAGCTGCAGCGTCACGACGTCGTGCACATAGAGCACGCCCATGTCGTCGATGGCCTTGCCGTTGAAGGGGCCCGTGCCCTCCTTGGCCATCACCAGCGTGTCGGCCATGACGAGGCCGAAGTCGATCTCGCCCTTCACCATGCGCCGCAGGTTGTCGACGCTGGCTCCGGTCTCGATCATCGAGACGTTGGCGTCGGGAAGGTCCTTCTTGATGGCCTTCGACATGGCGACGGCCAGCGCATAGTTGCTGGACGTGGCGTTGGTCGAGCCAAAGGTGATGCTGGATTTCTGCGCATTCGCTGCGCTTGTTCCGACCAGCAACACCGCCAGGGCTGCAAGCGCCGCGAGGCGCCGCCCGATTGCAAGCATGAGCTTTCCTCCATCCCTTGTCGTCGGCGTCGAGCCGTGCCCGCCTTGTGGCTCGACTCGGCAGCCCGAGCCCGGCAGGGCGGGCGCACGATAGACAGGGCAACCGGAGAAAGCAAAGAGGCAGCGGCCGAATCAGAGGCTGATGGCGCCAGCACCCGCGGCAACATGAGCCGGCGACATCAGACGGACGGCAGCGAGGCGCGTTGCCAGCACGCCTCCCGCGAGGATGGAGCCGAAAGCCAGGAGGGCTGCGATGCTCAGCGTCCCAACCCCGGCAAGGCCGGCGCCGATGGTGCAGCCACCGGCCAGCACGCCGCCGACGCCCATCAGGACGCCACCGACAAGATAGCGGCCGGTCGGCGTCTCGTCGTTGAAGCCTTCCAACTTCCACTCACCGGCGACAACGGCCGCGAGAAGGCTGCCTCCGAGCACGCCACCGAGGAAGCCGACGCCGAAAGTGGGCTGGATGGCCGAGCTCGCAATCCACCAGAACAGCGTCTCGGCGCCGGCCGAGGTGAGCGCGATGCTCTCGACCGGGACCGGGTCGAAGTCGTCCTTCAGCAGCCAGCCGGTGGCCAGCCAGCCGAGCGGGGCAAGCGCGCCGATGGCGGCACCGCCGGCAAGGCCCGCGACGGTCGCTCCGGATCGATAGACGATCGGCACCAGCGCGAGAACGATGAAGGCGGTCCACAGCAGCATGCCGCCCGGCAGCGCGGCGAGGGAGGTCTGGCCGCCGAGGTCCAGGCCGAATGCGCCAAGGCTCGTGCGAACCGGTGCAAGGGCACCCTTCAGCGTCGCGTGCGCGACGGCAGCGAACACGATGAGCACCGTGAGGGCACGAAGGTTGCCCGAGCCGGCCAGCACGGTGAGCCGGGAGGCGCATCCGCGAGCCAGAACCATGCCGACGCCGAACAAAAGGCCACCGACGACGATCGCGACGAGAGGCAGGCGTGCCGAAAGCAGCCGGTGGCCCGACAGATCGACGAGGCCCGCGGCCTGGATGGCCGCCGTGCCTGCCACTGCGACGGCAAGGGCCATAGCCCAGGTGCCGAGTGCCGGTCCGCGCTCCGCAAGCTTGCCGGCAATGCCGCGACGGAGGCAGAAGCGCGTTCGCTGGGCGAGAATGCCGAATGCAAGGCCGAGGCTGGCGCCTGCCGCGACGGCCGCGGAACGAGGATCCAGACCCAGGAGGAGTTCTGTTGCCATAGCGGCGTCCTTTCTCGGGATAGGCCTCGCCGTTCTAGAGTATTTGGAATTATTTTTCAATTATCGCGCTATTTTACCGATGAACTAGAAAATAAAGTGCTGTCTCGGCCTGGTAGTGAGAATTACGGTTGTGCTTCGTGCCGAGCTGGCAGCAATGGCTTGTCGCGAGAACCCAGTTTGCCGCTACGCCAATCTCACTGGAAACTGGCTCGGGGAGCCCGTGCGCATGCCAACGCGCGCGGTCGCATCCTCTTGTCAGAGGCCATTGCTTCGATATTGTGCAGTGCAGCACACCCCGGAGCCTGCCCCATGTCCGACGCCGCCCTCAGCGGAACCCCGACGAGCCTCGAGCCCCATGTCTCCTCCCTGGCCGCAGCCGAGCGCGTGCTCGCGCTCGCCAAGTCGGGCGTGCGTCAGAAGCAGGCAGCGGCCGCCTCGCCCGACGCCGGTCAGCACAGCCTGCACGGGCTCGCTTGGCTCGCGACCTACGTCGAGGCGTTGAGGCAGATGCTCGGCTGGGCGCGCAAGCTCGGTAGCGAGGGGCGGCTCGGCGAGATGGAGTCCCTGCTGCTCGACGCAGCGTTCGGCGAGTACCTCGCGCAGATCGCTGGTGGCATTGCGATGAGCCAGGTCGAGACGGTCCGACTCGCCCAGATGGGCGTGCCGGCCTCGGAGGTGGCACGCTTCGCCGCGGAGCCGTCGGTTGGCATGCTCATGGACAAGGGCTGCAGCGACGAGACGAAGGCGCGGATCGCGGCGCTCATCGCGGCGGCGCCCGAGTCGACCACCTTCGGCGACAGCGGCATGGACGAGACGCACGCCGCCATGCGTGAGGAGATGCGCAAGTTCGCCGTCGACAAGGTTCTGCCCTACGCGCACGAATGGCACCTTGAGAACAATTACATCCCGCTCGACGTGATCGCCGAGATGAGCGCCATGGGCGTCTTCGGCCTGACGATCCCGGAGGCGCACGGCGGCCTCGGGCTCGGCAAGGAGGCCATGTGCCTCGTCTCGGAGGAGCTGTCGCGCGGCTACATCGGCGTCGGCTCGCTCGGCACCCGTTCCGAGATCGCGGGCGAGCTCATCCTGCAGAACGGCACCGATGCGCAGAAAGCGAAGTATCTGAAGGCCATCGCCACGGGCGAGCTGCTGCCGACCGCGGTGTTCACCGAGCCCAACACCGGCTCCGACCTCGCCTCGCTCAGGACGCGGGCCGAGAAGCATGGTGACGTTTACAAGGTCTTCGGCCAGAAAACCTGGATCACGCATCCGGTGCGCGCCGACCTGATGACGCTGCTCGTGCGCACCAACCCCAACGAGAAGGGCTATCGCGGGCTTTCCATGCTGCTCGCCGAGAAACCGCGCGGGACGGACGAGAACCCGTTCCCGGCCGAGGGCATGACCGGCGGAGAGATCGAGGTTCTGGGATACCGTGGCATGAAGGAGTACGATATCTCCTTCGACGGCTTCGAGGTGCCGGTCGGCCAGCTGCTGGGCGGGCAGGAAGGTCAGGGCTTCAAGCAGCTTATGGCGACGTTCGAGTCCGCCCGCATCCAGACGGCGGCGCGGGCGGTCGGCGTGGCGCAGTCGGCCATGGACCTCGCGCTCAAGTACGCGACCGAGCGCCAGCAGTTCGGCAAGGCGATCTACGCGTTCCCGCGCGTCGCCAACAAGATCGTCATGATGGCCGTCGAGACGATGGTGGCGCGCCAGATCACCTACTTTGCCGCGCGAGAGAAGGACGAGGGCCGGCGCTGCGATCTCGAAGCCGGCATGGCCAAGCTGCTCGCCGCCCGCATCGCCTGGGCCAACGCCGACAACGCGCTGCAAATCCATGGCGGCAACGGCTTCGCGCTCGAGTATCCGGTGAGCCGCGTGCTATGCGATGCGCGCATCCTCAACATCTTCGAGGGTGCTGCCGAGATCCAGGCGCAGGTCATTGCGCGGCGGCTGCTCGAGGGGGCGAACTAGGCGGCTCGTCAGCCGAAGGCAGGCGAGGCCGATCCGGGCCACCTCGCCCCGGCACGCTGTGCTATAGCCATCAGCCTGACTGTCGACCGGCGGCACAGAACCGGATCCTGATCATGCATCTTTTCCTGGCCGCGGCGCTGGGTGGCGCCGCTGGCGCCGGCGCCCGCTATCTCGTCAACGTGGCTGCGGTCCATCTGCTCGGGCCGGCCTTTCCGTGGGCGACGCTCTTCGTCAATGTGGCCGGGTCGTTCCTCATGGGGCTCGTCGTCGGTGTCAGCGAGAGCCTGCTCGGGGGCTCGGCGCTGGCGCGCACCTTTCTCGCGACGGGAATCCTCGGCGGCTTCACGACGTTCTCGGCCTTCTCGCTCGACGCGGTGTCCCTTTACGAGCGGCATCAGGCGGCTTTGGCAGCCGTCTACGTGGTGGCCTCGGTCGCCATCTCGATCGCGGCGCTCGTTGCGGGCCTCGCGACGGCCAAGGCGGTGGCATCATGAGCGGACCCGTCGAGACGATCGTCGTCGTGGCGAAAGATGCCGGGTTGCGGCTCGACCGCTGGTTCAAGCTGCATTTTCCCGACGTCGGCCACAGCTACCTGCAGAAGCTGCTGCGCACCGGGCAGATTCGCGTCGACTCGCGACGGGTGGAAGCGTCGCTGCGCGTGGAGGCCGGGCAGGAGATTCGCGTCCCCAAGGTGATCCGGGAGGCGCCGGCCGCCAAGCCCAGTGCGCCGCCATCCGCGAAGCCGCCGCCGGGCCTATCGAAAGCCGACCGGACGTTCATCGAGGGGCTGATCCTCTACGAGGACGACGACGTGCTGGTGCTCAACAAGCCGTTCGGCATCGCGGTGCAAGGCGGCACCGGCACGAAACGGCACCTCGACGGCATCCTGGCCGGCATGGCCGACCGGTTCGGCGACCGGCCACGGCTCGTGCACCGGCTGGACCGCGACACGACGGGCGTGCTGCTGGTGGCCAAGACGCGCGATGCCGCTGCCCGGCTGGGCCGCACCTTCCAGACGCGCAGCGCCGCCAAGACCTATTGGGCGCTGGTGCATGGCGTGCCACGACCGCCGCAGGGACGGATCGAGGCGGCGCTGGTCAAAGCCTCCGGTCCCGATGGCGATCGCGTGCGCAAGGCGGAAGCCGGCGAGCAGGACGCAGCGATGCACGCCACCACGCACTACAGCGTGATCGACCGGGTGGGACAGAAGGCGGCGTGGGTGTCGCTGAAGCCGGTGACCGGACGCCAGCATCAGCTCCGCGCGCATATGGCGCTGATCAATCACCCGATCGTCGGCGACAACAAGTACGAGGATGGGCGTGAAATGCCCGCAGAGGAGATCGAGCAACGCCTGCATCTGCACGCGCGACGGCTCATCATTCCGCATCCTCGACCAGGCAAGGGGAAAATCGACATCACGGCGCCACTGCCGCCACACATGCTGGCGACCTGGTCGCTGCTCGGGCTGGATCCGTCGCACTTCGATCCCGACTGAGAGCCGGGGGCGGCGAGGCTTGCAGCCAGCCGTGGAGCATGCGCCGGACCGGTCGCCGCCGCATGAAGCTGTCAGGCCGCCTGGGCGGCCTTGGCGACGGCGTCGCAGATATCGCCGACGATGGTCGCCACAAGCCGCTCGTCGTCGCCCTCGGCCATGACGCGGATCACGGGCTCGGTGCCGGAAGGCCGGATGACGATACGTCCCGTGCTGCCGAGGCGCACCTTGGCGCCCTCGATTGCCTTCTGTACACGGGCGTCGTCGAGCGGCCGGCCCTCCGAGTAGCGCACGTTCTTCAGGATCTGTGGCAACGGCTCGAAGCGGCTGCATACCTCGCTCACCGGCTTGCCCGTCGAGACCACCGTCGCCAGGACCTGCAGCGCCGAGACGAGGCCGTCGCCCGTGGTCGTGAAGTCCGACAGCACGATGTGCCCCGACTGCTCGCCGCCGACGTTGTAGCCGTGCTTGCGCATGTGCTCGACCACGTAGCGGTCGCCGACGGCGGTGCGTGCGAGCGACAGGCCGATGCCCTTCAGATAGCGCTCGAGGCCGAGATTCGACATGACGGTGGCGACGACGCCGCCACCTGCGAGCCGGCCGCGGCGATGCCAGCTCTCCGCGATGACGGCCATCAGCTGGTCGCCGTCGACGATGCGCGCCTTCTCGTCGACGATCACGACACGATCCGCGTCGCCGTCGAGGGCGATGCCAATGTCGGCGCGAACCTCGCGCACCTTGTCGGCCAACGCCTCAGGGCTGGTCGAGCCGCACTTCAAGTTGATGTTGCGGCCGTTGGGCTCGACGCCGATGCGGATGACCTCGCCGCCGAGCTCCCAAAGCGCCTCGGGCGCCACCTTGTAGGCGGCACCGTTGGCGCAATCCACAACGATGCGGAGGCCGTCGAGGCGCAGGTTCTTCGGCAATGTGCGCTTGGCGAACTCGATGTATCGCTCCTGGGCGCTCTCGATACGGGTGGCGCGGCCGATTCGGTCGGAGGTCGCCATCAGGTCGGTGGAGGGCGCGTCGATCAGGGCCTCGATCTCGGCCTCCATCTCGTCCGACAGCTTGTAGCCGTCGGGGTCGAAGAACTTGATGCCGTTGTCCTCGTACGGATTGTGCGAG
>JBFWQN010000098.1:0-13113 GCA_050249405.1 Hyphomicrobiaceae bacterium
CTCGCGGCCCCTCCGGGGCTCTCGGTTTCGCCACGCGATGAGCAGCCTCTTGCCGCATCCCGCGCGGATGCTCATGTCTTGGACGGAACGACCGCCCTTCCCTCTCCATCCCGTCCGTACGGCCCGTTTCGGGTGTGCGGATCAATCTGGAGCCGAACGTGATGCTAACCCGGCTTCTCGGCCAAATGGTGCTCTGGCTCGCGGCCGTCAACATGGCGGCTCTGGTTTCGTCGTCGCCCCCTGCCGCCGCACCGGCTGCCGGGGCGGTGCGGATCGTCGCGCTGGGCGACAGCCTCACCGCCGGCTATGGGCTCGCACCCGGAGAGGCCCTGCCGACCGTGATCGAGCGGCTCTTGAAGGCCGGCGGCCAGAACGTCGAGATCGCAAACGCCGGCGTCTCGGGTGATACAACCTCGGGCGGGCTCGCCCGACTGGACTGGGCCGTGCCGGATGGCACCGACGCGGTGATCCTGGCGCTCGGGGCCAACGACATGCTGACCGGCCAGCCGGTGGCCCGGGCGCGGGCCAATCTCGAGGCGATCGTGAAGCGCCTCCAGGCACGGGGCATCGTGGTGCTGCTCGCCGGCATGCGCGCCTCGCGCAGCCTCGGGGACGAGTATGCCAATGCCTTCGACCGCATCTATCCCGAGCTGGCAGAGGCCCACGGTTTGCTGCTTTACCCGTTCCTTCTCGCAGGTGTCGCGCTCGATCCGGCGCTCAATCAACCGGATGGCATTCATCCGACCGCCGAGGGCGTGCGCCGGATAGCGGAGAAGATGCTGCCATCGGTCGAACAGCTGATTGCCAAGGTGCGTGCACGGCGCCAAGCATCGCGATAGCCGGCGCGTAACATCTGACGGTAAATCTGCCGACAGTCGCGCCCGTTCGAGATTTCCTCGGAGTCCATCATGCCTCGCCTGTTCGTCGGACTGGAGCTGCCGGAGGCGGTGCGGTTTCGTCTCGGGCTCGTTCGCGGACCGCTCCCCGGTGCCAAGTGGATCGAGCCGGAGGACATGCACATCACGCTGCGCTTCGTCGGCGACGTCGACAACCGGCAGGCGGACGAGCTCGTCTCGTTTCTCGACGGCATCGACCAGCCGGGCTTCGAGGTCACGGTACGTGACGTCGGAGCGTTCGGCGGCAACGAGCCGCGCGTCGTGTGGGCCGGCGTCGAGGGCGGCGAAGCCCTCGCGCAGCTGCACCGCGCCGTGGAGCGGGCCTGCCGCTCGGTGGGCCTCGCGCCCGAGCCGCGAGCGTTCAAGCCGCACGTCACGCTCGCAAGGCTGAAGGGCGCGAGGCCCGATGCGGTGGCCCGCTTCCTCGGCTCGCGGCTGCGCCTCACGACCGATCCGTTCCGGGTCGAGAGCTTTGCGCTCTTCTCGTCGAGGCCGCGGGTCGGTGGTGGGCCGTATGTCGTGGAGAACGTCTTTCCGCTGGGGCGCCGAGAGGCGCGATCTGGGCCGTAGAGCATGGGAGCGTAGACCTGTCGTCGAACCGCGGGCATGATCGCTGCAAAACATCTGGAGGAAGCGACATGCCGACGGCGTTCGAGGAGGTCATGGCGGCGCGTGGCATGGGGCTGCCCGCGGCTGGAGAGGTCGAGATCACGGGCGCCGACCCGGTGCTGTCCACCCGCTTCCGCATCGGCGATACCTGCGCGGCCGTGCTCGGCGGTGTCGCCGTCGCCGTCAACGACATCTGGGAGATGCGCACCGGCCGGCGGCAGAAGGCGCGGATCGATGTCCGTCACGCCGCGGCGGGGCTCAAGAGCTCGACCTACCTGCAGCGTCCCGATGCCGGGGGCGCATTCCGCTACGTGGTCAATGCCGAGCACACGGCCATGCAGCGCATCACACAGCCGTGGCCGACAAAGGACGGCCGACATGTGCTCACGCACTTCGGCCTGCCGAACCTCAAGGCGCGCATGTCGAAGGTGCTCGGGCTCACCGATCCGACGCCCGAGAGCGTGGCGAAGGCCGTCGCCACGTGGAACGCATTGGATCTGGAAGCCGCCATCGACGAGAACCGAGTGTGCGGTGGCATGGTCCGCTCGAATGCCGAGTGGCTTGCGACGCCACACGGACAGGTGCTTGCCGGGAAGCCGATCGTCGAGGTCATCAAGATCGGCGACAGCGCACCTGTTCCCTTTGCGCCCTCCGTTGCCCACCAGCAGCCGGCGGGGTCCACCCTTGCGCCTTCGGCTGCCCACCAGCAGCCGGCGCGGCCGCTCGACGGCATCCGTGTCCTGGACCTCACGCGCATCCTGGCGGGCCCGATCTGCGCGCGCACGCTCGCCGAGCACGGCGCCGAGGTGCTCATGGTGACGGCCGAGCGGCTGCCGCAAATTCCCGAGCACGTCATCAATACGAGCCACGGCAAGCGCAGCTGTTTTCTCGACCTCGCCAAGCCGGAGGATGCCGCGCGCCTGAAGGAGCTGGTGAAAGGCGCCGACGTCTTCTCGCAGGGCTACCGCCCGGGCATGATCGGGCAGCTCGGTTTCTCGCCGGAGGAGCTCGCCGCTCTCAAGCCGGGGATCATCTACACCAGCATCAGCTGCTACGGTGCCGATGGGCCCTTCAGCCATCGCGGTGGCTGGGAGCAGGTGGCGCAGACGATGACCGGCATCTGCCACGACAACAACCCGGCCGCCCCCCACCTGCTGCCGGCGGCGGCTTGCGACTACATCACGGGGTATCTCGGTGCCTATGGCGTCATGCTGGCCCTGGCACGGCGGGCGCGAGAGGGCGGCAGCTATCACGTGCGGGTGTCGCTCTGCCAGTCGGGCATGCTCGTCCACCGGCAGGGGAAGGTCGAGTACGAGCAACCCGACATGGGGCTTTCGGAGACCGAGCTCGATGCGATCCGGATCGAGTCGGCGCCGCCGCATCTCGGCCCGCTCAGGCACCTCGGGCCGATCCTCCAGCTTTCCGAGACCGTGCCGAGGTGGATACGACCGACGCCGAAGCTTGGTGGCGATCGGCCGGAATGGCTGGGCGGCTCGGTCTCACGGATCGCGGCCGAGTGAGGCCGCCCGTGCGAATGCGGGCACAGGCCTCGTCGCGCATCTCGCCGCGACGGGGTGTCCCCTCACGAATCTGCCCCCAATCATCGAGTGAAACCGCATGAGGGGCATCGCCGCGCTCGCTCCGTTCCGGACGCGAAGCTTCCGTTTTCAATGGCCGGCCGACCTGCTGACGGCCTGGGCTCTGGAGATGGAGACGCTCATTCTCGGCTGGTACGTGCTGGTCGAGACGGGCTCCGTCGTGCTTCTCACGGTGTTCGGGTCGCTGCAGTTCGTCGGCACGCTGGTATCGCCGATGCTCGGAGTGCTCGGCGACCGGATGGGCCTCAGGAACGTGCTCGCCGCCATGCGCCTCTGCTATGCGGTCTGTGCGTCGATGCTGCTGGCTCTTTCGATGTCGGGACGCCTCGAGCCGATGCTCGTCCTCGTGATCGCGGCGCTGTCGGGGCTGGTTCGTCCATCGGACATCGGCCTACGCAGCGCGCTGGTCGGGGCGACGGTGCCGAGAGACCAACTCGTCGCCGCCATGGGCATCTCGCGCACGACGCAGGATTCAGCGCGCGTCGGCGGTGCGCTCGCCGGGGCGAGCTTCATGGCCTCGTTCGGCATGGGGCCGGCCTACATGCTGATCACCGGCATCTACCTCGGGGGTGCCCTGCTTACGCTGCTGATCGGGCGCGGCAACCGCGAGGCGCCGCCGGCCGATGCGAGAAGCAGCGAGAAGCTGTCGGCCTGGCGCGATCTCAAGGAAGGTCTCGTCTACGTCTGGCGGACGCCGCGGCTGATGGCGGCGATCAGCCTTGCCGCTCTCGTCAATCTTACGGCTTTCCCGCTCACGGGCGGCCTGATGCCCTACATCGCGCGCGACGTGTTCCACCTCGATCAGAAAGGTCTCGGCCTGCTGGTCGCGAGCTTTGCAACGGGCTCGTTCATCGGCTCCGTGACGCTGAGCCTGCTCGGCACCCGCATCCGGCCCGCCCGCACCATGCTGGCGACGTGCGTCGTCTGGTACATCTGCCTGATGGGCTTCGTGCTGTCGCGCAGCCTGCCTGTCGCGATGGGGCTCCTCCTCTTTGCCGGGATCGCGCAAAGCTTCAGCATGATCTCCCTGGCGATCATTCTGCTGCGCACCTCGGAGGAGCGCTTCCGCGGCCGCATCATGGGCGTGCGCATGCTGGCGATCTACACACTGCCGCTCGGCCTTCTCGCGGCAGGAGCCATGATCCCTCACATCGGCTATCCAGCCACCGCGACGATTTTCGTCGTATCGGGCCTCTTGCTGACGCTGGAAATCGCGGTGACCTGGCGCCGCGATCTCATCAGTCGCGATGCGGTCGGCAACGCGGGGTAGAGGCGGCACGAGCAGGCTGCGAGCACATTCTCGGGGCGGCCCGCCTCTATTTCGGCAATCGCATAGCAGTCTACGCCGCGAGCAGCCGTGCCGACAGCTCGCGCGCATGCCGGGCGCCGTCGCGGGCCATGTCGGCGCAAAGGCCGGTGTAGGCGACAGGGTCGAGCAGGCGGTCGATCGCGGCGCTGTCGAGGTGGCTCGTCACGCGCTCGTCGGCGGCGAGGACGGCCGAGAACGAGCGGCCCTCGACGAAGGCGGCCTGCGCCGCATCATACACCACGTCGTGGGCGTGCTGGCGGCCGAGCGTGCGTCCGAGGTCGAGCATCACCGCCTCCGCCATGATGAGGCCGCCGCCGAGATCGAGGTTCTGGCGCATGCGTGCGGGCTCGAGCTTCAAGCCGCGAAGCACCTCGCCGAGGCGGCCCAGCATGTCGCCCGTCGCGATGCAGGCGCGCGCCTCGGCGGCGTCCATCATCAGCGTCATGGTGCGGTCGGCCTCGTGCTCGGTCTGCATCGCCTCGAGCGCGAGCGGCACCTGGGTGCGCACGTCGGCGGCGAGCGCGATGATGTCCTGGCAGAGCTTTGGATTGCGCTTCTGCGGCATCGTGGAGGACCCGACGGTTCCGGGCGGGACCGGCTCCTCGACCTCGCTGAACTCGGTTTTCATGAGCGTGTAGATCTCGCGTCCGATCTTGGCGCAGGTGGCGGAGAGCAGCCCCAGGATGCAGATGTTCTCGGCCAGGTGGTCGCCGATGGCGCGCGAGGGAACGCGCATGGAGCCGAAGCCCAGGTGCTTGCCGATGCCGGCCTGCACTGGCGGACCATCCTTCCCAAGAGACGCGTAGGTGCCGGCGCCACCGCCCAGCATGGCAACGAAGATGCGGGGTGCTGCCTGCTCCAGCCGCTCGACGTGGCGGGCGAGCTCGTCGATCCACACCGCCACCTTGTAGCCGAAGGTCGCCGGCACCGCGTGCTGGCCATGCGTCCGGCCGGGGAGTGCCATGTCGGCGCCCCGCTCGGCGAGCTCGGCCATGGCAGCGAGACACCCGCCGATCTGGCGCAGGAAGATGCGATGCGCTCGCTGCAGGACGAGCAAATCGCCGGTCTGCGTGATGTTCTGCGTCGTGGCGCCCCAGTGGACCCAGCCGCCGTGCGGCTCGCCGACGACGCGGCCGAGCTCCCAGACTAGGGGCACCAGGGTATGCCCCGTTCGCTGGAACCCCTCGTCGATGCGCGCACGGTCCATCAGCTCGAGCCGGGCGCCCTTCGCGATGGCGTCGGCGGCACCTTTCGGAATGATGCCGAGCTCCTCCTGCGCGCGGGCGAGCGCCACCTCGACGTCGAGCCAAGCCTGCCAGCGACTCTCCTGCGCATAGAGCGCGCGGATGCCGGGATCGGCGACGCGGGTGGCGGTGGGAAGGGCGTCGCTCATGCAGGGCTCCTCGTGGCGGGGATGACTCGCCTGACGGAAGATGCCCAATCCCAGCGTCGTGCCGCCCCGAGATCGTCGGAGGAGCAGACGACGCGCGCACCAGCGTCAAGCCATGCCGAAGCCTAGCGGACGCGATGCGCGCCTGTCTCGTGCCTCGCCCGCTCCGGGGATGCGCTGCCGGTTCAGCGGCGGCGCATCTCGTGCTCGGCGATGGCACGCCTGATGATGTCGTCAGCGTCCATCGGGGCTTTTTGAGCCGCAGCAATGGCTGCAGCCGGAGCCGGCTTCGCGCCTGCCGTCGCCTCGTCGAGCTTGGCGGCGAGCTGGGCGGTATCGAACGCGGGAGCGCGGACGGCGCCGTAATTGGGGCTCCAAGGCTCGGCCGGCTCATCCTTCACGGCGGCGCGGTGGCGCGGCGCCAGTTGCGACGGCAGGCCGTCGTCCTCGACCTCGATACGGATCGACTGGACGGCGGGCTCGCGCGGAGGCGGATCGCCCGGATAGGCGACGACGGGAGCGGAGGCAGGGGTGGCGGGGCCTGCGACCCTCGACGGGCCGGCCTCCGTCATGGCGCAACCGCCCGCGAGAAGCGAGACGGCGAGGAGGACAGCCGGAGACACGAGGGGACCGGCCGCGCGCCGCACGCGGCGCGACTGCTGGAGGGACTGCATACTGGGGACGCCTTTCACCGGAACGCAACCGGACGGACGCTGACGGACGCTGGGCTCGACGCGGGACACCGAACGACCGGGATTATGGGCAGGACATGGTTAAGCGCCGCCTAACGCCCGTTCAGGACAGGTGCGAGGCTCCCCGCCGGGGCCGCCTACGCGCCGCCGGCTCCGCGATCCGGAGTGTTGGTCTCCGAATTCCCCGAGGAAAGGCGACTTGTCTGGACTTGAGTACAAACGCTGCTATTTTCCGGCCCCCAAGCTCGCCACCTCATGTGCGGGCGACGTCTATCGGGAGGAATGTATGACTGAACGCAACCGGCCTGACGTCGGTCGTCGCAACGTGCTCAAGGGCACGGCCGCCGTCGCTGCGACAGCCATCTCTGGTTTTCCGTTCGTCTCACGCGCCCAGAACAAGCCGATCAAGGCCGGAATGGTCACGATCCAGTCGGGTCGCTTCGCCGTGATCGGCTCCGCGTCGTCAAAGGGCGCGCTGACCGAGATCGAGAAATTCAACGCTGCCGGTGGTCTCGGCGGTCGCCAGATCGAACTTATCGTTCGAGATTCGAAAGGCAAGCCCGAGGAATCGGCGCGCCTCGCGCGCGAGTTCGTCAACAGCGACGGGTGCGAGATCCTGTTCGATGCGGACACTTCGGCCGCGGCGTTCGCCATCCAGGAGGTCGCCAAGGAGACCGGCGTCCTCACGGTCCACATGAACTCGGAGACGTCCTCGCTCACGGCCGATCCGAAGATCCGCGTCGCGACGGCTTTCCGTGCTGCCAGACAGGGCATTCACGATTCGATCGCCGGCGGCGCCTATGCGGCCGAAGTGGCCAAGGCAAAGAAGCTCAACAAGTGGATGGGCTGCTCGCCCGACTATGCCTACGGGCGCGATTCGAACCAGCTCTTCTTCGAGTATCTCAAGCACTTCTACAAGGATGCCGAGGTCATCGGCGAGACGTGGCCGAAGCTGG
The DNA here is from genome assembly GCA_050249405.1 of Hyphomicrobiaceae bacterium. Taxonomy (GTDB): domain Bacteria; phylum Pseudomonadota; class Alphaproteobacteria; order Rhizobiales; family Hyphomicrobiaceae. The sequence goes on from JBFWQN010000098.1 coordinate 7,451, forward strand.
CGCAGCCCGATTACACCGAGCAGCTCACGAAAATCCTGCAGACCAAGCCGCAGGCCGTCTACTCGTGCCTTTGGGGCGGTGACCTGACCGCCTTCATCGATCAGTCGAGCATCTACAATCTGTTCGCGCAGATGGAGGTGTTCGCCATCAACATCGCCGACTACGCGATCCTGACGGCAATCAAGAATCTGCCGAAGGGCATTCACTCTGGCAGCCGCTACCTCTCCACCTTCCCCAATACGAAGGAGAACGCAGCCTGGTCGGAGGCCTACCGGGCGAAGTTCAAGGAATTCCCGCTCAACTGGTCGTGGGAGAACGCGGTCGGGGCCAAGTTCGTGATCGAGGCGATCAAGAAGACGAACGGCACGGATTCGAAGAAGCTGGCCGAGGCCATGTCCGGTGCGACCATCGACACGCCCTTCGGCGTCGATGGCAAGATCACCATGCGGGCGGAAGACAACACCATCGTCAACTACGCGACGGGTTGGGGCCAGACGATCCAGAAGGATCCGTTCGTTCCCGATGTGAAGGCGGTCGACTGGAAGGTGATCCTCGAGCTCGAGCAGGAGTGGAAGAAGAAGAACAAGTACATCTAGTTCCGGCTCACTAATGCTCGCACGGGCGGTGTCGATGCGCCGCCCGTGCCCGTCTCCGCTCGCGGTCTCGACAAGGTGCCTTCTTGGATCTCAGCGCCCTCGGCAACTGCCTGATATCGCCATCGTGCATCATCACGCAGTCCACAAGCGGCCTCATCATCGGCCTGCTTCTCTTCATGGTCGCGGCCGGCGTCTCGCTGATTTTCGGCGTGCTCAAGGTCGTGAATTTTGCGCACGGCGCCTTCTATATGCTCGGCGCCTACTTTGCCTGGACCGCGTATCAGGTGTCGGGCAGCTATTTCGTAGCCGTGCTGGCTGGCGGCATCGGCGTCGCCATCTTCGGCCTGCTGTTCGAGCGGCTGCTCATCGCGCGGGTCTACGGCTCGCCGGTGCTCATGCAGCTCCTCGTGTGCTACGGCGCGATCCTCATCCTCGACGACGTCGTTAAGCTGGTTTGGGGGGCGGACTTCCTGTCTTTTGGCATGCCGCCGACCTTCCAGACGCTGCCCATCGTTTTCGCCGGCGGCGTCATTCCGGTTTTCTATCTCTTCCTGATCGCCATAACGCTGGTGATCGCCGTGCTGCTCGGCCTGCTCATCACCAGGACGCGCTACGGCAAGATCGTTCGCGCCGCGGCGGTCAACCCCTCGATGGTGTCGGCTCTCGGCATCAATACGGGTGTGGTCTATGCGAGCGTGTTCATGCTCGGCGGACTCCTCGCCGGACTCGCGGGCGGCCTCGCCGCACCCGTCCGCTCGCTCACGGCCGGCATGGGGACCTCCATCATCATCGAGAGCTTCATCGTCACCGTCATCGGGGGCATGGGCTCGGTCGCAGGCGCGCTGGTCGGATCGATCCTGATCGGCCTGGTGCGCAGCTTCGGCACGATCGGCTTTCCGCTCTTCACCGAGGGTCTGATGTTCCTGCTCATGGCCGTGGTGCTGGTGCTGAAGCCGAGTGGCCTGTTCGGTAAGGGAGGACGCTGAGATGGGCCGCGCTTCGCATCTCCTACGCGACCTCGCCATCGCCGCCTTGGCATTCGCGGTGCTGGCCGCGCTGCCCTACCTCTTCCCATCGAAGGGGTTCACGGACTTCGTCGTGCGCCTCGCCGCGTTCGGCGTTTTCGCTACGTCGCTCAACCTGCTGGTCGGCTACACCGGCATGGAGAGCTTCGGCCACGGCATGTTCTTTGGGCTCGGCTGCTACAGCTTCGGCCTGATCATGCAGAACTTCGGCGTCTCAATCCCGGTGGCCTTCGTCGCGACGATCCTGATCGCCGTCTGCGTCGGCACGGTCGTGGGGGCGATCTGCGTCAACCTCAACGAGACCTATTTCGCCTTCCTCACGCTCGCGTTCCAGATGCTGCTGCACAGCCTCATCATCGCCTGGACGCCCATCACCGGTGGCGACCAGGGCCTGACCGGCGGCATTCCCCGGCCGCCATTCCTCGGCATCGACCTCGGCAACTACTATCATCTCTACCTCTTCAGCGCGGGGCTGCTGCTCATCTGTCTCGTGGCCATGCACCACATCGTGCAGTCGCCGTTCGGCTACACGCTGCGCATGATCCGGGACAACGCGGCGCGGGCGCCCTTCCTCGGCATCAGCGTGTTCCAGGTGCGGCTCATGGCGTTCGTCATCGCCGGCGCCTTCGGAGCCATCGGCGGCATCATCATGAGCCTGTTCGTATCCGGCGCATTCCCGGATTTCGCCTACTGGACGATCTCGGGCGAGGCGATTTTCATGATCATGCTCGGGGGCATCACGGTGTTCCTCGGACCGCTCGCCGGTGCGGTCATGCTGCTGCTGCTCAACGACACGGTGACCAAGCTGACCCATCACTACGGGCTGGTGCTCGGCACGGTGATCCTGCTTTTCGCTCTGGGATTGAGAAAAGGCCTGCTCGATTTCGTGGCCGATGCCTGGCGCGACCGCAAGGCAGCCGGTGGGGCGCCCACGCCTCCGGGGCGACCCGTGGCGGCCGCGGCGCCCGCGCAGGCTCCGGGGGAGTAGGCCAATGCTCAAAATCGAGAACCTCGCCAAGTCGTTCGGCGGTGTCGCCGCCACCAACGACGTCTCCGTACACTTTCCTAAGGGCTCGCTGTCGGCCGTGATCGGCCCGAACGGCGCGGGCAAGACGACGTTCTTCAATCTGATCACGGGCGCCTTCAAGCCCGATCGCGGCCGCATCCTGCTCGACGGTCAGGAGATCGCCGGGCTGTCGCCGCCGGAGATTGTGCGGCGCGGCATCGGTCGGGCGTTCCAGATCGCGCGCATCTTTCCGACGTTGACCGTGCGAGAGGCGATCCTCGGCGCGGTTCACGCGCATCGGAGCAAGCACACCGTCATGGGCCACCGGTTCCCCTTGGCGGGGTCGGAGGATCATGCGCAACACGTCATGAGCCTCGTCGGTCTCGAGGCGAAGGCGGACACGCTCTCGCGCTTTCTGTCGCACGGCGATCAGAAGCTGCTCGACATCGCGCTCGCGCTGGTGCTCGAGCCGCGCGTGCTGCTGCTCGACGAGCCGACCGCCGGCATGGGCCCCGAGGAGCGGTGGGCCATGATCGACACGGTGCATCGCATGTGGGAGCGAGAGAGGATGACGCTGATCTTCATCGAGCACGATATGTCGATCGTGTTCAAGATCGCGCAACGCATCACGGTGCTCAGCTATGGCCGCGTGCTGGCTGAAGGCACGCCGGACGAGATCCGCCGCCATCCCGAGGTGATCAAGGCCTATCTCGGCGACGAGTTCGAGGCGGGGCACGCATGACAGCCACCAGCAGCCGCATCATCGTCGCCGCCGATGGCATCGACGTGTTCTATGGCACCAGCCAGATCCTGTTCGACCTCTCCGTCACGGTCACCGAGGGCCAGACCATGGCGCTCCTCGGCCGCAATGGGGCCGGCAAGTCGACCACGCTGAAGGCCCTGGCCGGACTGGCGCCACCGAAGCGGGGCAAGGTGACGGTGCTCGGGCAGGAGATGCAGCGGAAGAAGCCGCACGTGATCGCGCGCGCGGGTCTCGGCTACGTGCCGGAGGACCGGCAGGTCTTCCCCGAGCATTCCGTCGAGGACAACCTGCTGATCGCCGAGAAGAAAGGGCCCAACGGCCAGGACTACTGGACCCTGCAACGCATCTACGAGGTACTGCCGCTGCTCGAGCCGCTGAAGGACCGCATGGCAGGCCGCCTCTCGGGTGGCGAGCAGCAGATGCTCACCATCGGGCGGACGCTGATGGGCAACCCCGTGGGCCTGCTGCTCGACGAGCCGAGCGAAGGATTGGCGCCGGTCATCGTGCAGCAGATCGGCGCGTTGCTGCGGAAGCTGCGCGACATGGGCGTCACGGTGCTCCTCGCTGAGCAGAACATGCATTTCTGCCTGGGCATCGCCAGCCACGCGACGGTGATCGACAAGGGGCAGATCGTCTATCGCGACACGATCGAGGCGCTGAAGGCCAACGAGGAGGTCAAGGCGCGCTATCTGGCGCTGTGAGCCGAGGGCTCGGCGAGCGCGCCCACGAGCGAGGCGAACGATGAACGAAGCGACCCACGGCCGATCGTTGCGCGAGCGCTTGCGTGTCGGAGCGCCGCTGATCGGAGGCTTCGTCTTCTCGACCGATGCGAATATCACCGAGATTTACGTCGCCGCCGGCTTCGATTACGTGAACGTCGACCTCGAGCACACGATGGGCGACATGCAGGTGGTGGCGGCGCACCTCAGGGCCGCGCGCGGCGCCGGCATAGACGCCGTGGTTCGCGTCGGCCGCTCGCAAATCGCAGATGTGCCCAGGCTGCTCGATGCCGGCTCGAATGGCATCATGCTCCCCCATCTCGGGCTGCCCCAGTACGGCGCCGACGAGGCGTTGCGCGCGATGCGCTATCCTCCGGAGGGCGAGCGGCCGACCTGCACCGGCGTACCGGCTGCAAGCTTCGGGCTGGTGCCGTTCGCGGACTATGCCGCGCGCGCCAACCAGGAGGCCGCAGCGATCGGGCTGGTCGAGGACAAGTCCAGCGTCGAGCGCATCGACGAGGTGCTCGCGGGCGGCCTCGTCGACTGCGTGATGCCGGGCCCTGGCGACCTGTCGGTCTCGCTCGGCGTGCCAGGGCAGTTGCGGCATCCGCTCGTGCAGGAGGCCGTCGTCACGGTGGTCGGCGCGGCTCGGCGTCGCGGCATGGCGGCGGGCGCCTACATCTCCGATCCGTCCGAGGTGGCGCAGGCCCGGTCGCTGGGGTTCACCTTTCTGGTGCTGTCGATCGACTACAAGCTGCTTGGCGCAGCCCTCAAATCGGCAGCGGTGCGGATGCGCGACGACATGCGCTGAGCTTTTCGCCTTTGCCAGGTCCGGGCCTCGCACATGCGTGGCTTGCGCCAGCCGGTCAGCGAGCCCAAATTCCGTTGCAGGCTACGGCAACGAACATGGCGCCGCGATCAGCACGAGGACAAGCCCATGCGGCTCATCACAGCATTGCTCGCCTGCGCGGTCATGGCCGCTGCGCTCGCGCCGGTCCAAGCGCAGCAGCGCCGGGACGAGCGGCGTTATGACCGCGAGCGGGAGACGCAACGCCACGAGCGCCGATCCTCGACGGTCGACCGCAACGGGCTGTGCATCCGAGACACCGGCCGGCCGATGAACGATCTCAACCTCAGCCATCGTTGCGACAGGGAGGAGTTCTGGGCGCGCTTCAACGACATGGGCGACAACCGGAACTGACGCCGCCGGCCAACGCGAGGGTCGCATCCGGCAACGGGTGACAACGCACGTGGCAGCCGCTATGCCGACCCCGCCATGCTGCACATCAACGACCTCACCTATCGCATCGAGGGCAAGCCCATCCTCGAGGGCGCGTCCGTCGCGATACCGACCGGCCACAAGGTGGGGCTCGTCGGGCGCAACGGCGCGGGCAAGTCGACGCTCGTTCGCCTCGTCGTCGGCGAGATCTCGCCCGACGACGGCTCCATCGGCATGGCCAAGGGCGCCCGCATCGGCTACGTCGCCCAGGAGGCGCCGGGCGGGGAGACCAGCCTGATCGAATGGGTGCTGGCTGCGGATACGGAGCGGGCGCG
>JBFWQN010000099.1:0-13105 GCA_050249405.1 Hyphomicrobiaceae bacterium
GTGCGCCGCCGAACCTAATCGGGTGACGTGGAGAGCTGAAAGCCCTCCAAATGCGCTGAGCGCTCAGCCGAGATCGAGGTCGGCGAGGCGTACGGCGAGGGCAGGCACCAGGAGCGGCGTCACGATCGCATCCGCGGCATGCTCCGTGATGGACGCATATCCCGTTGCGGCCGGCTCGCGGTAGACGCGCGTCGTCCTCGTCGGGGCGTGAATCACCCAGTACTCGCGAACGCCGAACGCTGCGTAGGTGCGCACCTTGAGGTCGGTGTCCTTATCCCAGCTCGAATCGGCCACCTCGATCACGAGCAGCGCATCGGGGCCTTTCAGATCGTACATCTTGATGGCGGCGGGGCGCACGACGAGGTCGGGATCGGTGTAGGTCGCCTCGTCGAGGTTGAACTGGCGCTCGACGCTGACCCAGATCCCAGGAGTGACCCTCGGACCCCAGTACCGGGCCAGCTCGTCGGCGACGACCTCGTGATGGCGTCCCTTGGGCGACATCGGCACGATCTCCCCGCCGAAGAGCTCGAATTTCTCGTCCGGGTCGATGGCACCGAGCTCGACGAGCCGCTCGAGCTCGGCCGTGGTCCAGCGCCACCTGGGCACACCTTCCGCGACCTGTGTCGAGGGGCGAGATTGGCGGAGTTGCTCGTTCATGGACGGAGGATAGCACGGAACCGAATTGCCGAGCCAATGCCGTCCTCCGGCCGGCACGCAGGGGCGCTGCCCCTGCACCCCGCCAAAGGGCGGGGCCCTTGGGATACCCCCGTTCAAGGTGGTTGCGATAGGCCTTCTGCCGGATCCAGGGTCCAGAGCCCGTGGCCCAGGTCGGGCCGCATGAAGGCTGAAAGCCCTCCACATGCGTGCAGCGCGAAGGCCGGAGCTATACAGGAGCCGTCGTTGCGGTTTGTTCGGCTTACTGCACCGCAGCAACGTCGCCATGGTCCAGAACGGACAGTCTATTCCGATCGACTCGTGTGCCGCACAAATTTTCCAGCATAACGTGTAACTTTGCGTGTATGCGCAACCAAAAAAATCCTCGGTCCAGCACTTGATTGGTCGCTAACCGTACCCATCTACGTTTTCATCCGACGATCGGTCGTCGGAGTGAGATGTTATGACTGTCAAGCCACCAGGCGAGACGACGACAGAATAGCTGCATCAGCAACGATGCTCCTGTTCCAGAGTTACTCGGCGGGTCGCCCACTGTGACGCCAAGCGCCACGACGACAGCGTAACCGACTTTGTTCGGAAGAATGCGCGGCAAGAGTGGCGTGACGCTACTCGCGAAAGTCAGTGCGGGACAGGAGCACAACCGGACGCGCCCGGTGCTCTTGTCCCCTCTCGCGGGGGCGGGGCATGGGGGAATGGGCGCTCACGCGCGATAAGCTCAAGACATATCCGCATTTCGACGCGCCGCTGTCGATCGACGAGGCGACGGCCCTCGTGACTGATCCCGCCCGCGTACGCTCGCATGCCTTCTATCCACTTCTCTTGTTCCGCGAGGAATGGTGGCCGTTCGGCCGTAAGGCAGAGACGCGCGAAAAGAAGTCGCGCAAGATTCGCTATGCCGCCAGAGGCGATGCCTATATCTACTCCTATTATCGGCATTTGCTCTCGGAGTACTACGAGCGTCGTCTCGTCGAACTCGGGATTGCCGACAATGTCATCGCCTATCGGAAGATTCCTGCTACGCCGCATGGCGGCGGCAAGTGCAACATCCACTTTGCCGACGAGGCGTTCACTGCAGTGGCGCGGCTCGGTAACTGCTGCGCTGTAGCCCTCGATATCAGCAAATTTTTCGAAAGCATCGATCATGACCGTTTGAAAAGGGTCTGGTGCGACCTGCTCGGGGTCGAGCGACTGCCCGGCGATCATTGGGCCGTGTTCAAGGCCATCACCCGTTACGCCGAGGTCGACCGCGATCTTGCCTACCAGCGCCTCGGCTTTGCCCATCGCCGACGCAACGGCAGCTGGGAGTATCACAAGTCCAAGCGGGAGATGCCCCTCCAGCTTTGCTCGCCGTCCGATTTTCGCAGCAAGATCGCCGGCACCGACGGCCTGATCATGCCGAACGAAAATGCCTATGGAATTCCGCAGGGCGCCCCGCTGTCCGACCTGCTCGCCAACGCCTATCTGATGGACTTTGACGCCGAAATGGCTCGCTATGTGCGCGACCGCGGTGGCGAGTACTTTCGATACTCGGACGATATTCTTTTAGTTGTGCCCGGCGATGGCCGCGCCGGACGCGGAGCACGGGCTTATGCCTCGAAGTTGATCAAGCAGGCGGGCGAGCGGCTGCTAATCAAGCCCGAGAAGTCGTTGACCGTCGTATTCCGACCCGACGATGGCCGGCTTGCGTATAGGTGCATCGGCCGGCGCCGAAATGGCCTCGAATACCTCGGCTTTCGATTCGACGGTAACCACGTGTATTTGCGCGATAGTACGCTTGCCAACCTCAATCGCAAGATGGCGAAGGCGTTGCGTGCCGAAGCAGTCGCCTTGGTTCGGCGCTACCGAGGCAAAGACGAAACCTTCCTGCTGTCGCGCTTCAACATCGACAGGGTGATGCAAAAGTTCGGCCGAGTCGAGGATTTCGATCCGTCGGAAGGACCCAACGCGTGGACGTTCTGGTCCTATGCGCGCCGCGCCACGTCCATTCTGGGAGTACGCGGTGCACCCATTTTCGCGCAAATCAAGCGTCAGCGGGCGCACATGGCTATCATGGCAAAGCGCGCCATCCATGATGCATTGTCCCACAACACAACATCGAGCCGCGATCGCTCGGCTCAGCTGATGCGCACGCACGGCGTCACCATCCTCCATGGCTATGACATCGAGCGGGTCTGAATGCTGAGCTTGAATCTCGGCGGTGCGGTCAGCACCCGTAGTTTCTGAGGTATATCCGTCTGTCCGTCTGTCCTTGCTGCACAAGCTCACAGCCGCTAAGGTCACTCTGGACGATGGCGTGGACTGACCATGCTGCGCCCGCTCTCGTCTCTTATCTCCGCCAAGCCGCCCTCGCGAGGCCTCCCCCGAAAACCAAAAGGGCCGCCGAAGCGACCCTTTTGCGTGACATCAGTTGTCCAGGAAGCTCCTGAGCTTCCGTGAGCGGCTCGGGTGCTTCAGCTTCCTGAGCGCCTTGGCCTCGATCTGGCGGATGCGCTCGCGGGTGACGCTGAACTGCTGGCCGACCTCCTCCAGGGTGTGGTCGGTGTTCATGCCGATGCCGAAGCGCATGCGCAGCACGCGCTCCTCGCGCGGCGTGAGCGATGCCAGGACCCGTGTCGTCGTCTCGCGCAGGTTCGACTGGATGGCGGCGTCGATCGGCAGGATGGCGTTGCGGTCCTCGATGAAGTCGCCGAGGTGGCTGTCCTCCTCGTCGCCGATCGGCGTCTCGAGGCTGATCGGCTCCTTGGCGATCTTGAGCACCTTGCGCACCTTCTCGATCGGCATCGCCAGCTTCTCGGCCAGCTCCTCCGGCGTCGGCTCGCGGCCGATCTCGTGCAGCATCTGACGGCTCGTGCGCACGATCTTGTTGATCGTCTCGATCATGTGCACGGGGATGCGGATGGTTCGCGCCTGATCGGCGATCGAGCGGGTGATCGCCTGCCGGATCCACCATGTGGCGTAGGTCGAGAACTTGTAGCCGCGGCGGTACTCGAACTTGTCGACTGCCTTCATCAGGCCGATGTTGCCTTCCTGGATCAGGTCGAGGAACTGCAGGCCGCGGTTCGTGTACTTCTTGGCGATCGAGATCACGAGGCGGAGGTTGGCCTCCACCATCTCCTTCTTGGCCTGCCGGGCCTCGCGCTCGCCCTTCTGCACCGCCTTCACGATGCGGCGGAACTCGGGGATCTCGAGGCCCGTCTCGGCGGCGAGGTTGTGGATGTTCTCGCGCAGCTGCTCGATCTGGCCGCGCTCGGCCTTGATCAGCCGCTCCCACGACTTGGTGCCGCAGACGGCGCGCCGCTCGAGCCAGGTCTGGTCGAGCTCGTTGCCGTAGTACTCGGAGATGAAGTCCGGCCGGGCCACGCCGTAGCTGTCGGCGAGCCGCATCAGGCGGCCCTCGAGCGTCACCAGCCGCTTGTTGATGGCGTAGAGCTGCTCGACGAGGCTCTCGATACGGTTGTTGTTGAGCGAGAGGCTCTTGACGTCCTTGATGATCTCGTCGCGGAGCTTCTCGTAGGCCTTCTGCTCCTTGCGGTTGCCCTGCTCGCCGGCAACCTGCTGCTCGAGCTTCCGGTCGTGCTGCTTGCGCAGCTTCTTGTAGGTGTTGGCGATGTTGTCGAAGGTCTCGAGCACCTTCGGCTTCAGCTCGGCCTCCATCGCGGCGAGCGACAGGGCGTTCTCGTACTCGTCCTCGTCGTCGAGATCGCCCTCGGGCGGTGCCACCTCGCCGTCGGCTGCCTCGGCCTCGACAGGAGCCGGAGCGCCGGCACCGTCGTGAGGCGTGGCGATGGGCGCCGCCTTCGCCTCGGGCCCCTCGTAGGTGGCCTCGAGATCGATGATGTCGCGCAGCAGGATCTTGCCCTCGTTGAGCTCGTCCCGCCAGATGATGATGGCCTGGAAGGTCAGCGGGCTCTCGCAGAGGCCGGCGATCATGGCCTCGCGGCCGGCCTCGATGCGCTTGGCGATGGCGATCTCGCCCTCGCGCGACAGCAGCTCCACCGAGCCCATCTCGCGCAGGTACATGCGCACGGGGTCGTCGGTCCGCTCCGTCGGCTCGGCGCGCGTCTCGGACTTGGCCGGGACATTGTTGACGACCAGCGCGCGGCCGTCCTCCTCCTCGGCCTCGTCTTCAGCGCCGGTGGCCGCAGCCTCCTCGCCCTCGTCCTGCTCGACCACGGAGATGCCCATCTCGCTGAGCGTCGCCATGGTGTCCTCGATCTGGTCGGGGGTCACCTCCTCGGACGGCAGCACGGCATTGAGCTCGTCGTGCGTGACGTAGCCCCGCTGCTTGCCGAGCTTCAGCAGCCGCTTGACGGACTGGTCCGTGAGGTCGAGGAGCGGGCTATCCTTCTCGACCGTTTCGGTGGAGCCGGCCTGATCCTCGGTTTTCTGCGCCATGTGCGTCCTCGAGCTCGATACGTTTCGCCTTGCGGCGGATGGGTAGCGGAGCGGCTGGTCACCGATCCCTTCGAGCCTGCGGCACCAGACGCCGGGGGCTCACGATGTCCTCGCTGAAGATCTGCCTGCCTAACGAGGCGGCTCGGCCAGGGCTATGCCTCGCGGACGAGCACGCGGCACGCCGCCGCACCCGCTGCGGCCGACACGACGGCCTCCATCGACAGGGATCATCCGGTGCAACTCCGATGCCGTGTGGCCTTCGGCCCGCGATGCGGGCCGACCGTCCCGTGCTGTGTCGAACACCCCCGGTCGTGCGAGCCAATTGCCGCACGCCCGTCAGCCAACCACCCCGTCGGTCGCCGGCTCTGCGCCGTCGACCGTATTCAGCAGACCCTGCAACTCGCAGATGCGGGCAAAAGCGTCCTCGCTGCCCTCATCGTGCCAAACCTGCTCGGCGGCAGCCAGCTCCCGCCGTAGTGCCTCCCTTGCGTGAAGCGCCACTGCGTGATGCCAACCCGTCTCGACGGCGGCCCGGTCTGCCTCAGGTTCGGCGAACTTGTCGCCTCGATGCGTGATCGCACGCTGGACGAGGGCTAGAGCCGGGGCCAAGCCTAGATCGCTCAGATGGGTAGAGAGCTTTTCCGTGTCAAGTAAACTCTCGTCCATCGCCGTCATGAGCAGTGCGTCGCGCAGCCGCATCAGCCCTTCGTCGCTGAAAGACAGGTCGGCGATGGCCTCGGCCTCCGCGGCGATCAGCCAGGGGTGATTGACCAGCGTGCGCAGCAGGAGCGCCTCGCGGGGCGGCGCACCCTGGGCATGCGAGACGAGCTCGTTGGAGGCTATGGGCGAGGCCTCGCCGCGCGGTGCCCGGCCGGTAGGTCCTTGACGGCTCCGCTCGCGCAGGCGCCAGTCGAGCTGCACGTTGTTGCGGCGGCGGCCGACCGCCTGTGCCGACCGGCGGGCGCCACCCGAGCCGATCATGGCCTTGGCCTCGATGCGGCTCTTCGCCCAGAGCGTCTCGCGCAGCTCGCGCTCGTAGTGGCTTCGCACCGTCGCATCGCCGATGCGCGCGACGAGCGCCGTGAGGCGTGCATCGAGCGCCGCGCGCCCGTCTGGTGTGATGCCGGCGCCGGCTGAGACGAGCTCCTCCTTCTCGATCAGCACATCGAACAGCGGGCGGATCTGATTGTCGAGAATAGCCTCGAAGGCTTGCCGGCCCCGGGCCCGGATCAGGTCGTCAGGGTCGAGACCGTCGGGCAGAAAGGCGAAGCGCAGCGATTGACCGGGCTTCAACAGCGGTAGGGCGGTATCGACCGCCCTGAAGGCGGCCTTGCGGCCGGCACTGTCGCCGTCGAAGCACAGGATCGGCTCGGGCGACATGCGCCAGAGGAGGCCGAGCTGATCCTCGGTGAGCGCGGTGCCGAGCGGGGCCACCACCTCGTCGAAGCCCGCCTCGGCGAGCGCGATGGCATCCATGTAGCCTTCCACCGCGATCACGCGGCCACGCTCGAATGCGGCGGGACGGGCCCGGTGCGCGTTGAATAGCAGCGCACCCTTGTGGAAAAGGGGCGTCTCCGGCGAGTTGAGGTATTTGGCCGGCACGCCGGCCTCCAGCGCACGGCCGCCGAAGGCGATGGTACGGCCCTTCGCGTCGCAGATGGGGAACATGACGCGATGCCGGAAGCGGTCGTAGGCGACGGGGATATCCGGCCCGGCGATGGCCATGCCCGACAATGCCAGCTCCTCCGGGCGGAAGCCTTGGGCGCTGAGCGCCTCCTTCAGCGCGCTGCGGCTCGCAGGCGCGTAGCCGAGGCGGAAGCGGTTGATGGTCGTGCGGCCGAGCCCGCGCTTGGCGAGATAGCGCCGGGCCTCCTCGCCTTCCGGTCCGGCGAGGCGCTCCTCGAACCAGCGGGTCGCTGCCTCGACCAGAGCCATCAGGCGTGTCGTCTGGTCGGCCCTGTCGCGGGCCTCGGGGGAGCGCGGCTCGGCCTTAGGCAGCTGCAACCCGGCCTCGCTGGCCAGCCGCTCGACGGCCTCGGCGAACGACAAGCCTTCGGTCTCCATCACGAACTTGAAGACGTCACCATGCGAGCCGGAGGCGAAGCAGTGATAGAAGCCCTTCTGATCGTTGACGAAGAACGAGGGCGTGCGCTCCTGCTTGAACGGTGACAGGCCGCGCCACTCGCGGCCGGCCTTCTTGAGCTGCACCTTGCGTGCGACCACCTGGCTGACGGGCAGCCTGGCGCGGATCTCGTCGAGAAACTGTGGCGTGAATCGCATGCGCCGATCCTTATGCGATTCGGCTCGCGGCAGACCCGCCTCCGCCGCCCCGCAAATTGTCTGCAACCACAATCCACAGGCCGGTCTCCCCGCAGCGCCCCGTCGCCTCCAGGCACGGGGGGCTCGACCGGCCGGCCCACGGGATGTTGTTCGCCGGTCCTCGGGCCGCTAGTGTCCGAGCCAACCGGCTGGGAGCAACTTGGCGGCGAGGGGGAGGTGACATGCGTCCAGATCCGACGGTGCGGGCCAAAGTCCGTGTTCTCCTGATGTTCCCGAAATTCAACCCGCATTCGTTCTGGAGCTACGACGGCGCGCGCGAGGTGCTCCGTGTCAAGTATCCAGCTGCGCCGCTCGGCATGATCACGCTTGCCGCGCTGCTGCCGTCCAGCTGGGACATCCGCCTCGTGAACCGCAATACCGAGGACCTCGAGGACAGCGATCTCGATTGGGCCGATCTGGTCATGACGGGCGGAATGCTCGCCCAGCAGCACGATGCGCTCGCTCTCATCGAGATGTGCCGCTCACGCCGTCTCCCGGTCGTCGTCGGAGGGCCCGACGTCAGCTCCAGCCCTCACCTTTACGAGCGCGCCGACTTTCGCGTGCTCGGCGAGGCGGAGGGCATCATCGGCGAGCTCGTCGCGGCCTGGGAGCGTGGCGAGCGGCGCGGCACCTTCGAGGCGGTTCGCTACAAGACCGACGTCACGAGAAGCCCGATCCCGCGCTTCGACCTGCTGAAATTCGAGCAGTATCTCTACATAGGCGTGCAATTCTCGCGCGGCTGCCCTTTCACCTGCGAGTTCTGCGACATCATCGAGCTCTACGGCCGCAATCCCCGTGCCAAGACCAGCGCCCAGATGCTCACCGAGCTCGACGCTCTCTACGACCTCGGCTATCGCGGTCACGTCGACTTCGTCGACGACAACCTGATCGGCAACAAGAAGGCGGTGAAGGCTTTCCTGCCCCATCTCATCGCCTGGCAGAAGGCGCGCAACTACCCCTTCATGCTCACGACCGAGGCCTCGCTCAACCTCGCCGACGATCCCGAGCTCATGACGCTGATGCGGGACGCCAACTTCTTCCTGGTGTTCGTCGGCGTCGAAAGTCCCGACCACGACACGCTGGTGCACACCTCGAAGAAGCAGAACACCAAGCGCGGCATTGCCGAGAGCATCGCGCGCATCTACGGGCACGGCATGCTGATCATGCCCGGCTTCGTCCTGGGCTTCGATTCGGAGAAGGAGCAGGCCGGCGCAGGCATCATGGCGCTGATGGAGGCGGCGGCGCTGCCGGTCGGCATCGTGAGCCTGCTCTATGCGCTGCCGGGAACGCAGCTGACGCGGCGGCTCGACAAGGAAGGCCGGCTGCATGCCGGCGTGGGCTTCGACGGGGACCGCAAGCAGGGCGACTTCACGCTCGCCGGCCTCAACTTCGAGACCAAGCGCCCCCGCGAGGCCATCCTGCGTGACTTTATCGGGCTGCTGGAAAGCCTCTACGAGCCCGAGGCCTATTTCGCGCGAGTGCGGCGGGCCGTGCTGCCGATGCGGCGCATCCGGCTGCCGCTTGGCGTGATGGCGCGCGAGGCCTGGCAGGAGATCGACCGCTTCTTCCGTATCCTGTGGCACGTCACGGTGAGGCGCCCCGAGATGCGCGCGCCCGTCTGGCGGCTCGTCGTCGCGTGCGCCCTGAGAAACCCCAAGGCGCTGCGCAACGTCATGGTGATGGTGGTGTTCTACCTGTATCTGCCGGGCATCGCCCGCATCTGGATCGCCGAGGCCGAGAGGCAGCTCGCGCTGATCGAGCAAGGCCAATGGCATCCCCCGGCAGCCGCAGCCGCCGTGCCGGTGAGCGTCGCGGCAGAGTAGGCGTGCGCCACCTCGCCTCTCAGCCGCACCGCTCCCGGTAGAAGCCCCGGTCGCGGCCGGCGAGGGCCAAAAGGGTGGCGTGGCCGAGCATCAGGGCGGCTGCAGCCTTGGCGAGGCCTTTCAGTGGCGAGGGGTGCGCGACCACGGAACCGGCCATCGCAGCGGCCCCGCGCCCCCAGGCACCGGTCCGGACCAGGGCGCGCGCCTCGGCGAGCAGGGCTCCGCTGAGCGCCGTCGCGGCATGCGTGCGATCGCCCGAGTCGAGCCCCGGCGCGGAGACGAGGCGCGCGTAGATGCCGACGAGGCTGGAGCGTGTGCGCAACTCGTGCCGCAGCGCCTCGGTCGTCAGCGCGAGCCCCTCTGGCTCGGCGACCCGGCGCGCCCGGCACACGACGTCCGGGGCGAACAGCCATGGACCGATCGCGGCGAGCCGTGTGAGCACATCTAGGTCCTCGAACATGCGCAGGGAGACGTCGAAGCCGCCTGCCGCCCGCATCCAGTCGCGCCGGCAGGCGATCGCATCGAGCGAGAGGCCGCTCGTCACGTGCGCCAGTGGGCGGTCGAACCGCGTTGCCTTGCCCGCTGGCAGGAAGATTCCGCGGATGGCGAGCAGGCTTTCCTCGTAGCCAGGTCCCTCGAGGATCAGATCGGCAACGTGCACGCCGCAGTCCGTCGTGCTCGCGTCGCGGGCCACCGTCGCAAGGCGTTGTGGCAGCCACAGATCGTCGGAATCGAGGAAGGCCAGCCAGTCGCCGGTAGCGACAGCGATCCCGGCATTGCGCGCAGCGCTCACGCCGCCGTTCGCCTGAGACACCAGCCGGACGCGGCCCGCGTAGGGAGCGAGGGCGGCGGCCGTGCCGTCGGTCGAGCCGTCGTCCACGACGATGATCTCGTGCGCGGGATAGCTTTGCGCGAGCACGCTCTCGATCGCCGAGACGACGGTCGCCGCGCGGTTGAAAGTCGGAATGACCACGGAGAAGCGCATGGCTCAGCCTTGCCGGTGTGCAAGCGCGGCCGGCATCGGCCAGCCGATCCGCTCGAACCCGCGCCAGGCGAGCGCAGCGATGCGACCGTCGGCGCCGATGCGGCCAAGAATGAAGCGCAGGCTGGTGAGCCCCAGGATCAGCGCGAGTGAGCCACCGAGTCCGGCTGCGAGCAACGGCGAGAGCCGTGCCGCGAGCAGCGTCGTCGCACCGGCTGCGAGGAAGCACGCGAGCATGGCCACGGCGTTGCGTGTGGGGCGAAAGCCGAAGGCCGCGTAGGCCATCCCTGCCTGCAGTCCGAGGAAGACGGCGCACGCGACGGTGAAGGCGATGCCCGTGGCAGCGAGGCCGGCATGCGGCAGCAGCAGCACCACGAGGGCCAGCAGCACGAGGCTCCAGGCCAGCTCGAGCAGGAAAAACTGCAGCGAGCGCCCGTGCGCCATGGCGAGGAACGCGATCGGCCAGCCGGCGACCTTCATGACGTTGCCGAGCGCCATCCATTCGACGAGGGTGATGGCTGGAGAGAAAGCGTCCGAATAGAGCAGCGGCACCAGCAGCGGCGCACCGGCCAGCATGGCGAGCAGTGCCACGCCGCCGATGGCGAGGCCGAGCTGGATCTGATCGTCGATGAGCGCTGCCGCCGCTTCGCGGTCGCGGGCGATGGCCGTCAGCCGGGGGAAGTAGTCGGCGGACATGGCGTTGAGAAGGAAGCCCACGTAGGTGACCGCCATCGTCCAGGCCGCATGGAAATGACCGGCCGCCTCGATCCCGAGGTCGTGGATGACCAGCGCCCGGATGGCGAGCGGCACCACCGCGAGCACGAGGAAGCTCAGCATGTAGGGCACGCCCGCGCCGACCATCTCGCGCCAGTCGGCAACGGCTCCGCGCCAGCCGATGGCCGGCCGCGGCAGCGTGTGCGGCACCGCCGCGGCCCGCGAGGCGAGCACGGCCGCGACGGCCGGTTGCGCGACGACGAGGAGGACGAGCCCCGCCTTGCCCCACATAGCGACGGCCGCGAGCCCGAGCGCGGAGCCCGTCAGGCTCGCCAGCACGTTGACGCGGGCGATATCCCGGACCCGCCCAAGGCCCTGCAGCTGTGCGATCTGCAACCCGGCGACCAGCGATAGGGCGACAGCAAGCCCGACCAGCCCGACGTCGAAGGCGTGCTCCTCCGATCCGAGGACGAGCCGCGCCAGCGGCACGCGCAGCAGCCAGAACAAGGCCGCGCAGGCGATGCCGTGGACCAGGGCGACGAGGAGCAGGGTGCGCCGGACGCGGGCGAGACGATCGGCATCGCCGCGATCGAGGGCGATGCGCCGCGTGCCGCTCGTGTCGGCGCCGAGCGCCGAAAGCGTGGTGCCGACACCCGCCACGCCCGCCAGCACGCCGAGCAGCCCCACGCCGGCCGGTCCGACCAGCAGCGCCAGCGCCTTCACGCGCAGGATGCCGACGAGCGTCGTCGCGGCGGACGAGGAGCCGATGAGAACGGTCGATTTGACGAGGCTCTGGAAGGACATGCGGCCTCGCGTTGGTCAGCTCTTGGGCACCAGCAGGTAGTTGCAGTTGGTGGCGTAGCGGCGATACGCGCCTGCGACCTCGAGGCCGAAGCTCTCGGCGAGGGACAGGAATGCGTCGCGGTTGGCGTCGTCCACCTCGACGAAGAGGCGCGGCCGGCAGCGCTCGATGGTGCGCCGGAGCCCGCGCAGCACCTCGAGCTCCATGGCCTCGGTATCGATCTTGATCAGGGCGATATCGTTCTCGCCCGCGAGCGCCTCGTCGCCGGTGGTCACGAGACAGTCGCCGCCCGTGTCGCCGCCGCCCACCGCCACGCGCGTGCTGCCGAGGTCCTTGTGGCCCGGGTGGACGAGGCGGGCAGCCGACTTGCGGTCCGACAGGCCGGCGAGATGATGGGTGACGCGTCCCGTCAGGCCATTGAGCGCGAGATTGATGCGGAGCAGCTCTGCGGCGGCGGGGTTGGGCTCGAAGGCGATCACGCGCTCGGCGCCGAGGAGCTTCAGCGCATAGACCGTGTGATTGCCGACGTTGGCACCGACATCGACCAGCGTGCCGCCTTTCAGGTGCCGGCCGATCAGCTCGAGCTCCTCCGCCTCGTAGAACGTGCCTTTGAGGTGGTGCTTCTGGATGTAGTCCCATTCGTCCTGGACGAAGAAGGCGACGTCCTCTCCGTGCACCTTGAAGCGGGCGATGATGCCGCGCGAAAGCTCGGCCGTACCCCCGCCATTGCGGCGGATGACGTCGTAGCCGAGCGAGCCGGCGATGCCTTTTACGGCGGTCTTGAGCACGGTGGCGCTCCTGATTTTGCAGACGCGCGGCGAGGCCAGCGGCAGCGTCATCGAGGCTGGGATGCTACCTTCCATTGGCGAATCAAACCTTACCGGGCCAGCGTCCGCTCATGCCGCCCGGTCCGTCGAGAGCTCGGGGACGAGGTCCATGCCGGTGCTGAAGCGCATCTATCTTGCCGGGCCAGAGGTGTTCCTTCCCGACGCGATGGACGTCGGGCGGGCGAAGGCCGAGATGGCGCGCGCGGCTGGCCTCGAGGGGCTGTTTCCGCTGGATCAGCAGCTTCCGCTCGACGGCCTGCCGAGGCTCGAGCAGGCGCGCCGCATCTCGCTCGCCAACGAGGCGCTGATGCGCTCGGCCGATCTGCTCATCGCCAACCTGACACCCTTCAGGGGCGTCTCGATGGACTCGGGCACCGCCTTCGAGGTGGGCTTCATGCGCGCGCTGGGCCGCCCCGTGCTCGGCTACACCAACGTGCCGGGAGACTACCGGCGCCGCGCCGAGGCCTTCCGTGCGCGCGGCATCCCCTCGGCCGACGCCGACCGGACCGATGTCGAGATCGAGGACTTCGGGCTCGCCGAGAACCTGATGATCGCGGTCGCCATCCTC
>JBFWQN010000100.1:0-13030 GCA_050249405.1 Hyphomicrobiaceae bacterium
CGTGCCCGTCGGCTTCGTTCCGATCAGCACCTCGTCGCCGGGCTGGATGTGCTGCAGGCGCGACGTGAGTGGCCCGTCCGGCACCTTGATCGAGAAGAACTCGAGGTGCTCGTCGTAGTTGGCGCTCGCCATCGAGTAGGCGCGGAGCAGCGGTCGCCCCTCGACCTCGAGCCCGATCATGACGAACTGCCCACTCTCGAACCGGAACGCGGGCGAGCGCGTGGTGCGGAAGCTGAACAGCTTGTCGGTGTAGTGGCGGATGTCGAGCACGCGCTCGCGGTTGAGGTTGCCGCCCGCGCGCCGCGGCGGGGGTGTCTTGACGGCGGTCGTCTCGGCGGTGGTCGCGGTCTCTTCGAGCATGGGTCTTCGGCTCTCGGCTGATCTGGCGAGGTCGCCGACCACTCAGCCTACGGCCGACAGCCCTGCGTTGACCGGTGTCAAGGCATGGCTGCGGCATGGTCTCGCGGAGCTTCCGGCCCGCGGCGTCTAGACCTCCACCACCACGTACTCGCCCTCCACCTCGACCTTGAAGGTCTCGGCGACATAGGGGCCCTCGACAAGCGTGGCGCCGGGCTCGACCTTCACGTCGTACTTCATGAGCCGCATGCGGCGCGGGTCGCAGTAGCTGCGGCCGGTCTTGATGTCGAACTCCCACTGGTGCCACGGGCAGCGCACGATCTCGCCCTGTCGAGTGTGCTGGTAGTCGCCGGGCCCTTGCGACTGGACGAGGCCGGTGATGATGCCCTTGGCGAGACTGCCACCCTTGTGCGGGCAGGTCTCGGAGAGGGCGTAGTAGTCGCCTTTGACATTGAAGACGATCACGCCTCGGCCATCGACCTCGACGCACTTGCGCCCGCCCGGAGCGATCTCCCCCACCCGCGCAACCACGTGCCGTGCCATATGCCCCTACCTCGAAGCCCTGCATGCAGCGACGCCCGCCAACTCGACCGCCCATGCTCTCACGTGGTCGGCGTCACTGGCGATCGACCGACGTAGAGCCTAATGACGAACCTTGGATTGCGCCAGCCAGCGAAGCCCGCTGCGACGTCGTCACGAGCTTCTGTCCGTCACTTCACGGCGCCGCCTCTTGGCCTCCAATTGTGATTGTGCAAGCCTCGACGAAAGCAGGGCAGCCGGCGGGAGGCAAGAGGACGATGTCAGAGCGCACATTGCGCGGCAAGGTGGCGATCGTCGGTGTCGGCGAGACCACCTACTACAAGCACAGCCAGTCGCCGGACCCCGAGTTCGTGCTGGCGCTGAAGGCCATTCTGGCAGCCTGCTCCGACGCCGGCGTCGACCCGAAGGAGGTCGACAGCTTCGCCTCCTACTCCAACGACCGGAACGAGCCGTCGCGCATCGCGGCGGCGCTCGGGTGCAAGGAGCTGCGCGTCTCCAACATGCAGTGGGGGGGCGGCGGCGGCGGCGGCGCGGCGGCCGTCGGCAACGCGGCGGCGGCGATCCTCTCCGGCCAGGCCGAGATCGCGGTGGTCTACCGGGCACTCGCGCAGGGCCAGTTCCAGCGCTTCGGCCTTGCCGCGGCGGGCGGCAGCGTGTCGGGCGATGCGGCGCTGCTCAACCCCTACGGCATCTTCGTCCCGGCGCAGCGCTACGCCTTCAAGATGATGCGCTTCATGCACGACCACGGCGTCAGGCAGGAGGCGCTCAGGGCCATCGCGATGGCCTCCTACACGCACGCGCAGAAAAACCCGCGCGCGGTGATGTACGGCCGCCCGCTCACCGAGGAAGCCTACGACAACTCGCGCTGGATCGCCGAGCCCAGCCGGCTCTTCGACTGTTGCCAGGAGAACGACGGCGCCGCGGCGCTCGTGCTCGTGTCGGCCGAGCGGGCGAAGGACTTCAAGCAGAAGCCCGCCTACATCCTCGGCGTCGCGCAGGGCTCGAATCATCGCCACGCGGCGCGTGCCTACAACACGACCGACCTCGGCACGTCGAGCTTCGGACCCGTGGCGCCGCGGCTCTGGCAAATGGCGAAGCTCGGCCCGAAGGATGTCGACGTGCTGCAGTCCTACGAGAATTTCACCGGCGGCGTGCTCATGAGCCTCGTCGAGCACGGCTACTTCAAGGCCGAGGAGGCCAACGACTTCCTCAAGCTCGAGAACCTGCTGGCGCCCACCGGCAAGCTGCCGATGAACACCTCCGGCGGCAATCTTGCCGAATGCTACATGCACGGCCTGGAATTGCAGATCGAGGCGGTGCGCCAGCTGCGCGGCACCTCCCCCAATCAGGTGCCCGGCGCCAAGGTGGCGGGCGTCATCGCCGGCCCGATGGTGACGCCGGTCTCGACCATGGTTCTCGGCTCTGAGGAGACACTGTGATGACCTACCTCCCGCCGGGCCTGCCTGCGCCCGCCACCGAGAACGACAAGCTCGACCTCCCCTACTGGCAAGGCACGCGCCAGGGCAAGCTGATGGTCCAGCGCTGCGGCGCCTGCGGCACGTGGCAATGGGGCCCCGAGTGGCTCTGCCACGCGTGCCACTCGTTCGACATGAAGTGGGTCGAGGTCGAGGGGCGCGGCACCATTTACTCGTGGACGCGCTGCTGGCATCCGGTGCATCCGGCGCTGAAAGGATTCGGGCCCTACATCGCCGTGCTGGTCGAGCTGCCGCACGCCGGTAACATCCGCATGCTCGGCAACCTGCTCGGTGATCCGCAGCAGAAGGTCGAGATCGGCGCTCCGGTCACCGCCGTGTTCGAGCCACATGACGACGCCAAGGTGCCGTACACGCTCGTGCAGTGGCAGCGGGTGTGAGCGGAGCTCCCAGCGCGCAGGCGCCGAGCCAGGTCCTGGAGGGAGGCGCACGCAAGCGGGTGCTGGGCGCCACATGCGGCGCGCACGCGGTCCACGACGGCATCGCCGATGCGCTCTACGTCCTGTTGCCGATCTGGGCCAGCAGCTTCGGCTTGAGCTACGCGGCGGCCGGCTCGCTCAAGTCGGCCTACTCGATCGCGCTCGCGGCCTTGCAGATGCCGGCCGGCATGCTCGCCGAGCGGCTCGGCGAGCGCCTGTTGCTCGGCGTCGGCACGGTCGCCGCAGGCGCGGCTTTTGCCCTCGCGGCCTGGGCGCCCGGCTATGCCGCCTTGTTCGCCCTCATCCTCGCGACCGGTGTGGCTTCCGCCGTGCAGCACCCGATCGGCTCGTCGCTGATCGCCAAGGCCTACGACGGGGGCGGACGGCGGTCGGCCCTCGGCGTCTACAACTTTGCGGGCGACGTCGGCAAGATGGCGGCTGCCGTGCTGATCGGCGCCGGAGCCGCCTGGTACGGATGGCGCGCGATCACGCTCGGCTACGGCATCGCGGTCGCCGCCGTGGGCATTGCCGTGCTGATCGTGCTCGGTCCTGCGCGGCGTTCCGCGCTCGCGGGGCCGCGCAGCGTTGCGCCTCCTGATCCGAAGGACGCCGCCGGAGGCCGGCAGCCCGGCTTCGGCTTCACCGATGCGCGCGGCTACGCGATCCTGTCCGCGATCCAGGTCGTGGACAGTGCGGGCCGTGTCGGCGTGCTGACGCTGGTGCCGTTTCTGCTGGTGGCGAAAGGGGCGAGCACGGCCACGGCCGGCCTGGCGCTGACCCTCCTCTTCGCTGGTGGAGCCGCGGGGAAGCTCGCATGCGGCCTGCTGGCCGAGAGGCTTGGCCTGCTCGCGACCGTCATGCTCACCGAGGTGATGACGGCGGTGCTGATCGTGGCCGTGATCCTGTCGCCGCTGCCCCTTGCGCTCGCCTGCCTGCCGGTGCTCGGGATCGCGCTCAACGGCACGTCATCGGTGCTCTACGGCACCGTCTCCGAGTTCGTCCGTGCCGACCGGCAGGCGCGCGCGTTCGGGCTGTTCTACAGCCTGGGCTCGGCGGCCGGTGCCACGGCACCCGTGCTGTTCGGCCTCGTCAGCGACCGGGCGGGCCTCGCGACCGCATTGTACGCGGTCGCGACCGTGGTGCTGGCGACCTTGCCGCTGGCACTGGCGCTCAGGCCGCATCTGGCGCGGGCCTCGAG
The DNA here is from genome assembly GCA_050249405.1 of Hyphomicrobiaceae bacterium. GTDB lineage: Bacteria > Pseudomonadota > Alphaproteobacteria > Rhizobiales > Hyphomicrobiaceae. Next base: position 4,008 of record JBFWQN010000100.1, read on the forward strand.
AGGGATGTAGCTGGCTCCGGGGCGGCGGCGATCCGCAGAGGTGCGAGCCGTTCTGCCTCACGCGGTTTGAGCTTGTCTCCCGCCAGCGCCTCCTCCTCGGCGTCCTGGGGCTTGCCCCACATCTCCTCCAGCGTAGGGCCGTCGGCTGCGCGCCGGTCGCGGAGGAGGAAGCTCCACACCTCGTGCAGCCACACGCGGCGTCCGACGCGGCTGTACCAGCGCATGCCGTGGGCGTGGCGCGGATCGGGATTGAAATAGGTGCGCAGAAGCGCCTTCGGCCGAGCCTGCACGATCACCTCGATCGCCTTCACCCAGAGGAAGACGCGCCAGGGCGGCATATGGCGGCTTTCGAGCACCTGATGCCGGTAGTCCCAGCGTCGCCGGTCGAGTTGCACGACGCGGCGGTCCTTCATCTCACGGAAGAGCGGCGACCAGCGGTGCGGCGTCACGTAGAGCGCGATGATCTGATCCGGGTCGTAGGCGAGGAGCTGGCGGAGCGCACGCCAGTAGTCGCGGTCCGTCGCATCCTCGAAGCCTGAGATGAACGACACGAGCGACAGGATGCCGGCCTCGCGCAGCAGCCGGATCGCCTCGCGGTCGGTGGCGGTGCTGCCGCCCTTCCGGATGCGCGCGAGCGTCGGCGCGTCCACATGCTCCATGCCGATCAGGAACCGCTCGAAGCCGGCCTTGCGGTAGAGGTGCAGGATGTCGGCGTCGCGCACGATGTCCTCGGCGCGGAGCGTGGCGATCATGGTGAGGTCGAGGTCTTCGGCGATGATGGCCTCGAGCAGCCCGCGCCAGGCCTTTTTCGAGGTGGTCGGGTTCTCGTCGGCGAACGAGATCATCGTGACGCCGTGCTCGCGATGGAGCCGCGCGATCTCCTTGGCGAGCAGTTTGGGATCTCGGTGCCGCCATTTCGTCCAGAAGCCGCGCTGGCCGCAGAAGCTGCACAGGTGCGGGCAGCCACGCGAGAACTGGATCACGACGCCGCGTTTTCCCCCGTAGTAGCTGTAGCGGGCGTGATCGATAAGCTCCCAGCCGACCCGATAGTCGTCGAGGCATTCGATCATCGGGGCAGGCGCGGTGGCGATCGGGCGGCCATGGCGGCGGAAAGCGATGCCGCGGATGCCGTCGAGGCCTTGGCCAAGCTCGAGCGCGCGGATCAGGCGCCGGGCGGTCTCCTCGCCCTCGCCGCGCACGATGACGTCGACCTCGCCGAGTTCCTGCAGCACCTCTCGCCAGTGATAGGTGGGAAAGATGCCGCCGTAGACGATCCACGCCTCGGGCTTTCGCGCGGCGATGCCACGCACGATCTCGGCAACGATCGGGTGTGCCGAGGTGGAGCCGTTGTGGCCGATGAGGATCGCGTCCGCCGCGTGCTCCAGCGCACGCTCGATGGTCTCCGCCACGGGCAGGTTGTCGACGTCGGCATCGAGCAGTGTCACGTCGTGGCCGTCGTCGATGAGGGGGCCGCCGATGGCGAGGAGGCCAAGGGGCGGCAGCATCTCGCCCGGCATGCGCGAGCCGATCGCCTCGTGGGCCGGATTGACGATCAGGATGCGCATGCGTCACCGCCGTCGGCAGCGTGCACGCGGCGGGCGAGGAGTGCCCGCGCCCAGGCGGCGACCTCGGCCTCGGAGACGAGCGGCGCTGGGGAGGCAGGGCGCTGGGCCGGGGCCGTCTTCGCCTGGACGAGCGTGAAGCGATGCGGCGACCGCCGCCGGCGACCGTGTGGTTTGATGTCTGCTGCCGACAACGCTGGCTCCTGCCGATCGAGGATGATGCGGCCGAGCTTTTCTCATGGCGCGCGGGCCACTTGCACCGCCTAGGTCAGCCGCTTTCGGCAGCGCGCGGTGCGCCGGTCGCCGCGCTGTGCGGCCCTGTGCGGCTGCGTCCGCTCGCGTGCGGACGGACGGGCCTGCGTGCCCGTGGACGTGCCGCTGGCCCCGCTCCATCATGGCTGCCAACGAGACAAAATGCGGAGGCGACGGCCATGCAGGAAGTTGTGACGGGCTACGGCTTGATCGAGGGGCCGGTTTGGGACCCGCAGAAGGGGCTCTATTTCAGCGACGTGACAGGAGGCGGGATTTTTCTGCTCGACCGCCAGGACAAGGTTTCGACCGTGGTGGAGAAGCGGCGTGGTGTCGGAGGAATGGCCCTGCATGCGAGCGGCGGCATCGTTGCAGGAGGACGGGAGATCGCCTGGATCACTGGTGGCGGGACCGTCACGCGTACTCTGCTCGACAGTGCCACTGCCGACGGCGCACACGGGTTCAACGACCTGACGACCGACCATGCCGGGCGCATCTACGTCGGCTCTCTGGGCTTCAAGGTCTTCGGCGGCGAGCCCATGAAACCTGGCAATCTCTACTGCATCGATCTCGATGGCCGCGCGCGGAAAGTCTCGGACGGCATCCTGCTGACAAACGGCCTCGGCGTCTCGCCGGACGGCAAGCGCCTCTACCATTCGGATGCGCGGCGCCAGATGGTGCGGGTCTACGATGTGGAGCCGGACGGCACGCTCGGCCACTGGAAATGCTTCTGCGCATTGGGCGAGGGCCGCGTGCCCGATGGACTCAAGGTCGCTGCCGACGGCTCGGTCTGGGTGGCGGATGCGCACGGCGCCCGTGTCGCCGTCTACGAGCCGGATGGCCGGCATCGAGCCGACATCGCGGTGCCGCTGCCGATGGTGACCAGCGTCTGCTTCGGTGGCGACGATCTGCGCGATCTCTACGTCGTCACCGGCTCGCGCGGCGGACCGAGCGACAAGTGCGGCACGATTTTCCGGATGCGGGTCGAGATGGCGGGGCTGCCGCTGGCGCCGTGCCGGGTGTCCGTCAAATCATGACCAGGCTGGTGCCGGACCAGCCCCGACCCGCCGGGCACTCTGGGAGGCGCGGCGGGCAGGGGTCAGCTCGCGAGCGTCTCGGGGCGGACGAGCGACGTGGCGTCGATGTCGTGGCCGAAGCGCTTCAGGAAGTCGGAGGCGGCGAGGTACGATTTGCGCGACAGAGTGACGTCACGCAGCTCGGTCATGAGCTGGGCCATCGTCTCGACGTCGGCCGCCGAGAGGGTAGCGCCGGTGCTCATGCTCCGGGGCTTTTCCCAGGAAAACTCATTGTATTCCATCGCACGCTCCTGTATTGGGATGTGTTGGGCTGCTAACTCGTCACGGGGGCTTCCGTTCCGCTGTTGGTCCGCGTCCGCACCATGATAGACTGCCCGATTGAAGGCTTTGTTGATGTGATCGCAATCACCTGCGGTTGATTATTCCGGCAGTGGCTCCATCGACGGCTCTGCTCGCCTCCGGCTTTCTCCCTGCTCAAGATCAGACGAAGCCCAATATTCAGGCGTCTGTATCTCGGCAGTTGCCTTGACACTGCCTACATCGCCCCCTAGTTGGACCGAACGATCATTCGTTTTGGCGGTCGATCCGGAGCGGCCACGTCGCTGCGCGGCTTGATCACCTGAGAGGCGGGAACCCGAACATGGCACGTCTCGATCCCGACACGCAGCGTCAGCGGCGGGAGCACATTCTCGATGCTGCAGAGCGCTGCTTCGCGCGCGCCGGTTTCCACCGCACGACCATGCAGGACATCTGCAAGGAGGCGTCGGTCAGCCCCGGCGCCCTTTATATCTACTTCGACAGCAAGGAGGCGCTGATCGCCGGCATTGCCGAGCGTGACCGGCTCGAGTTCCAATGCAGGTTCGAAGGGCTGAGGCAGGCGTCCGACGTGATGAAGGCGCTCGATGTCCTTGCGGCCCAGTATTTCGTCGACGAGCCGCCGCACAAGCGCCTCATGTGCATCGAGATCGGCGTGGAGGCGACACGCAACGAGCGCGTCGGAGAGGTCTACCGGGCCGTCGACAGTCACGTTCGCCAGAGCTTCGAGGCGTTGTTCCGGCGGCTGGCCGAGGAAGGCCGGATCGCGCCCAAGCTCGAGATTCCGGTGCTCGCGCAGGTATTCGCCACTCTCGGTGACGGACTGATCTGGCGTCGTGCCACCGATCCGGGCTTCCGGGCCGAGACGATCCTGCCGGCCGTGCTCGAGGTCATCGAAGGGCTGCTCAATCCCCCGCGAGCGGCCGGCGCCGAGGCCTCGGCTCCGGTGGCCGAGAAGGAGACGGGACGATGAGCGTGCGCCGCAGTCTCGTGTTGATCATCGTCCTCGCGGCAGCCGCTGTGGCTGGGTTGATGGTGTCCGGTCACTTGCCGGTGCCGGGCAAGCTGATGCAACTCGCCGGCGAGCGTAAAGGCGCTATTCCGGTGGCACCCGAGGCGGCAAAGGCCGCGCTCGCGCCGCCGCTGGCCGTCACGGTCGTGCGTGCCGAGCCTGCCAGCTTTGTCGAGACGGTGCTCGTGACAGGCTCGCTGGTGGCGCGCGAGGAAATCCTTGTCGGTCCCGAGATCGAGGGATTGCGGATCGTCGAGGTGCTGGCCGAGGAGGGCGACCGGGTGACGCGTGGCCAGGTGCTCGCACGCCTCGTCTCCGACACGCTCGAGGCGCAGCTCGCCCAGAACACGGCGGCCCTCGCCCGCGCCGACGCCTCGATCGCCCAGGCCCGCAGTGCCATTGCCTCGGCGGAGGCCCGCCTCGAGGAGGCCACCAACGCCTACGATCGCGCCAAGCCTCTGACCAAGCAGGGCTATCTTTCAGAGAGCGGTATGGACCAGCGCGAGAGCGCGCGGCGGACGACGGAGGCGGCGCTGGCTTCGGCGAAGGACGGGCTGCTGGTCTCGGAGGCTGAGAAGGCGCAGATCGAGGCCCAGCGGCGCGAGATCCTGTGGCGGCGCGCGCGCACCGACATTCGCGCGCCGGCCGATGGTCTCATCAGCCGGCGCAACGCCAAGATCGGCAGCTACGCCTCGGGAATCGCCGACCCGATGTTCCGCATCGTCGCCAAGGGCGAGATCGAGCTGGATGCCGAGGTGCCGGAGACCCGGCTGGGCGTGGTGAAGGAAGGCCAGACCGCACGAATTGATCCGGCGGGCTCGGAGCCCGTGATCGGCACGGTTCGGCTCGTCTCGCCTGAGGTCGATCGCGCGACCCGGCTCGGCCGGGTGCGCATCATGATCGGTGACAAGCCGGGGCTGCGTGTCGGTGCCTTCGCCAAGGCCCGCATCGAGACCGGCCGCAGCCGCGGTCTCGCCGTTCCGTCGGCAGCGGTGCTGTTCGCAGCCGACGGGCCGGTGGTGCAGGTGGTGGCCGACGGCCGCATCGCGACGCGCAAGGTGAGGACCGGCCTTGCCGAGGGCACTCGCATCGAGATCGTCGAGGGTTTGCTGGAGGGCGAGAAGGTGGTCGCACGCTCGGGCACATTCCTGCGCGACGGAGATGCCGTGCAGGCGGTGCCGGTCGACGGGCGACAGGTGAGCGAGGCGGGCTGAGGAGCCCGCTGCGCCCCCCGATCAGTGCCGGCCCTCGAAGTGTGCGAACTCGCTCATGAAGGGTGCCGCGACGTCCGCGTTAAGCTTGCAGTCGAGGAAGATCGGTCCCTCCGGTTTGGCCAGTCGCGGAGCGATGCGTCGAAGGTCCTCGACCGTCCGGATCGTCTCGGCCTCGAAGCCGAAGGCAGCGGCGATCGGCGCGAAATCGACGTCGGGAAAGACGGATTTCGCGACGGGCTGCTGGCGCAGCTTCAGGAAATGCAGCTCGGCGCCGTAGGCGCAATCGTTCATGAGCACGACGATCATGGGCAGATCCTCGCGGATCACTGTCTCGAGGTCGCCCATCGTCATGAGGAAGCCGCCGTCGCCGATCACCATCACGGTGGTGCGGTCGGGCCGCGCTTTGGCCATGCCGAGCGCAGCACCGAAGGCGAGGCCGATCGATGCGAAGTCGCCGATCATCTTGAACGCACCCGGGTCGGGCACCGAGAGATAGGGCACGATGCCGAGGAAGTTGCCGCCGTCGACCACGAGGTTGCGATCGTCTGGCAGAATCTGCTCGAGCTCGAGACCCAGCGTGCGCATGTCGATGGTGCGCGGCGTGTTGGCCGGCTGGAAGTCCTGCTGCGGGTGGAACCCCGCGATCAGTGCGGTGGTCGCTGCGTCGTGGAACGGCTTCTCGGCGGCGGGACGCTCGGGCACGGCCACGAGCAATTGCTCGGCCGCGAGCCGCGCGTCCGCGACCACGGCCACGTCGGCGGCGAGCCAGCGGCCGATGTTGGCGCGCACGCTGTCGACCTGGATCAGCGGCACCTGAGGCACGGCGGTGCCGAAGCTGGTGGTGAGGAAATTGAGGCCCGCACCGAACGCGATCACGCAATCGGCCTGGTCAGCCATGCGTCGCGCGATCGAGTGCGAGAACGAGCCGATGATGCCGAGGCTGCGCGGGTTGCCGCGGAACAGGTCCTTGCCGCGCGCCGTCGTGACCAGGAGTGCGCCGGTGCGCTCGGCGAGCGCCTCGATGGCCTGGCGCGCGCCGGCGCGATGAGCGCCGAGACCTGCCACGATCAGCGGCTTTCGTGCCTTTGCGAGCATGGCCGCGGCGGCGTCGATCGACTGGGGCCGCGCCGGCGACGGCGCATGCTCGCGCGAGCGGATGGCGAGCTTGGCCGCCGGCTGCTCGATCTCCGCAAGCTGCACATTGGTCGGCAGATGCAGGCTCACCGCATTTCCCGCCATCGCCGCCGCGATGGCATCGGCGAGCGTCTGGCGGGCGCCTTCGGGGCTTGTCGCTGTGAACGTCTTGAGGCCGGCGGCGCGCAGCACGCCGACGCCGTCGAGGGCCTTGTAGTCGGGACCGAGGCCGTTCGGCGCGCCCACGGTCGCGGCCTCGCCGTAGATGATCAGCAGCTTCGAGCTGGTGCGGCTGGCGTAGACGGCGGCATGGAGTCCGTTGGCGAGTGCCGGACCCCGGCCCACGATCGCGATGGCGAGCTTGCCCGTCGCGTAGGCATATCCGTCCGCCATGGCGATGGCGGCATTCTCGTGCCGTGTGCCGTAGAGGCGGACGCCGGACGTGTCGAGGGCCGTGGCGAAGAGCGCGGTGTCATCGCTCATGAGGCCGAAGACGCACTCGACGCCGAGCGCCTTGATGTCCTCGGCCAGGATCTGGAAGACGGGAGACTTGCCACCCGTGCTGCTGCTTGCCATGTCGCCACCTTGCTGCCGGACCTGATCGTGACAGGCAGGGTCTGGCGTCGCGGAGGGCGCGTCAAGGGCGGGGTGCACGTATCGGATGCTCGGCGGGCGCGATCACACGCTGCAATCTGCGCCTGCCGCTCACCCTGCCGGTTACGTGGCAAAGCCGCCGAAGCCGGCTGCCCGCGGCTGCACGACGACCATGCTCGGCAGGCCGGCTGCCGCCGGGGCTCGCTGAAACTGCGGCTCGGCAGCAGGCTTGGATGCGGGTGCGGGCCTCGGCGGAATGGCCGAGGCCGTCGCGGGCTTGCCGCCGGCCGCGGCACCCCGTTCGGAGACATGCCGTGCGCGCGCCTCGTCGAGCCAGGGCTTGATGCCCGCGAGATCGAAACCGGCCTCGGCGAACTGCGAGACGATCGTCTCGACATCCATCGATGCGGTCAGGAGCAGGCCGAAAGCCGCAGCCGAGCGCGAGCCCGAGTAGCAGAACGCATAGATCGGAGCTGGAAGCGCCTCGATGGCCGCAGCGTAGCGGGCGAGCTCGCCCTCGGGCGGCGTGCGGCTCGAGAGCGGCGCGTAGGCGTGCGCCAGCCCGTTCCGCTTGGCCTCGGCCGCGATGGCGGCATCGCTGTCGAAGCGCGCCACCTCCCCGTCCGGCTGAGTGTTGAGGATGGATTTGAAACCGGCCTTCGCCAGGATCGACACCTGCTCGAGGGTCGGGAACTCGCCGACGGCAAGCACGTCGGACACGACTACGGGCTTCATATGGGGGCACACGCGGAAGGAGCCTCGGCGCCGGGGCCGCTCGCGGACGAGAGCGCCGGAACCCGCGTCAGAATACACGAAGAAAGTGCCTCGACACGAGCAAAAGCAGTCGGATTTGTCCGATTTTCGGTGTTGTCTGTCCATCTCGTCCCCAGCCGCGACCGTGCCGCGTTGCGGGCGGCAGCCGATCCGTCTATCCGCCCGGGAGCCGCCCGCTCCGCTTCCTCCCGACCGAGGCCGATGCCACTCGCCATTCTCATTCTCTCCGACGGCCGTCCCGGCCACTATCATCTGGCCGAGGGCGTCGCGGCAGCGATCGGCCGGCGCGTCGCGGTCGAGGTGCAGCGTCTGGAGATCACCCGGCGGACCGGCACGCCCGGCCGTCTGCTTGCGGGCGCGTTGCGTCTCGGCGTGCCGGTAGGCTGGGTGCTGCGGGCCGGCTACGGCCTGGACGCCGGCACGCTGCCGAGAGCCGGCGTCGTGATCTCGGCCGGCGGCGATACGCTCGCGGCGAATGTCGCGTCGGCACGGCACTTGCGGGCGGCCAGCATCTATTGCGGCACGCTGCGCCATGTCCCGCCCGAGGCCGTGAGCCTCGTCGTCTCGTCCTATGCGCGGCACGCGAGCCTGCCGCGGCACCTGGTTGCCTTGAAGCCGAGCGGTCTCGATCCCGACACTCTGCCGTCGCGATTGTCGTCCGCGCCGCTCGGACCTGGCCATCCGCCGCGCGTCGCCGGGCTGCTCGTCGGAGGTCCGTCGGGACTGTTCTCCTGGCGCGACGACGAATGGGCCCGGCTCGGTGGCTTCCTCGGCGAGAGCCACGCCCGGCACGGCACGCGCTGGATCGTCTCGACGTCGCGCCGGACGCCGGACGCCGTCGGCGATCTCCTGCAGGCCATCGCCCGCGGGACCGGCAGCCCCATTGCGGAGCTGATCGACTTCCGCACAGCCGGTCCCGGCACGCTGCCGCGCCTGTTCGCGTCGGTCGAGGCGATCCTCGCCACCGAGGACTCGAGCACCATGATGTCGGAGGCCGTCTGCGCGCGTCTGCCCGTCGTTGGCGTGGCGCCCCACTCGCACAGCTTCAAGGACGAGGAGCGTGAGTACCGTGCCCTCATGACGGCGGAAGGCTGGTGCCGCAGCGTGCCGCTCGCGAGTCTTTCGCCCGAGG
>JBFWQN010000101.1:0-12808 GCA_050249405.1 Hyphomicrobiaceae bacterium
TGTGCAAGCCCCGTGTACATGCCCTGCCCCATCTCGGAGCGCGCGATGCGCACGAACACGTCGTCGTTGCTCGCCACGACGATCCATGTGCCGACCTCGTGCAAGGTCCGGGTGGGCACACGGCGGCGGCCACGAGCCGTCCTCTGCGCCTGCGCGGGACCGGCGACCACGCCGACGGCCAAGCCGCCAGCGGCAGCAGCAAGTCCAGCGACAATGATGCGGCGCGTCGGTCTGGGGGGCATGCTCAATGCTCGGGTCGGCTCGACACGTCCAGCTGTTGCCGCCTGGAGGCTGCCCGGCGCCTCCTGCCGGCACCCGTCGCGCGAGTGAATGCCTCATCTGCCGAAGCCCTGCGCCGCGACAAATGTGCCGAATTGGCCTCAGTCGTTTCCGGGAACGATCACCGCGCCTTCGGCAATCATTCTCTGCACCTCGGCGTCGTCGTACCCCAGCTCGCCGAGGATGGCGGCACCATGCTGGCCGAGATGTGGCGCCGCACGGTCGGCCGACGGCTCGACGCCCCGCCAGAGCACCGGCTGGCGCAGCGACCGGCGATACGGCACCGGCGTCGCGTAGCGCGGCTCGAAGAAGCCGACGGCGGCGAGATGGGGATCGTCCAGCAGCGATGCGAGGGAATGGACCGGACCGCACGGCACGTCCAGCCGCTCGAACAGCGCCAGCCACTCGGCCGACGAGCGGCTGCCGAGCGAGCCGGAGAGCACCTGATAGAGCTCGTCGGACCGCTTCGACCGCTCCGTATGGCTCTGGAACCACGCGGCCGACGTGATGTCGTCTCGGCCGAGCGCGTCGAGCACCCGCTTCCACTGGGCCGTCGTGTAGGGCAGCAGCGCGATGTAGCCGTCGCTGGTCCGGTAGGGCATCCGGTTCCGCGACATGGTGCGGTGGTAGCCGAGCGCGCCTTCCTCCTCGAACGTGGCGTGCATCAGGTTCTCGTTGAGCGAGAAAGCCGCGGTCGCCTCGAGCATGGGCATCTCGACGAGCTGCCCCGCGCCGCCCGTCCGCTCGCGGTGGAGCAGAGCCGCCAGCACGGCATAGACGACGTGCAACGCGCCGACCTTGTCCGCGGTGACGGTCGGATGATAGGCGGGCGCGCCATCGCGCATCCAGGTGAGGCCGGCGATGCCTCCCGCGGCCTGGATGATGTCGTCGTAGGCGGGCTTGCCCGAGTAGGGCCCGTCGCTGCCGTAGCCGAGGGCTGCGCAGTAGACGAGGCGCGGATTGAGCGTCCGGCAGGCATCCCAGCCGAAGCCGAGCCGGTCGAGCGCATCCTGGCGCATGTTGTGGACGAGCGCATCGGCCGTGCCGATCAGCTTGCGCAGCACGTCCTTGCCGGTCTCGGTCTTCAGGTCGAGCGCGACCGACCGCTTGTTGCGGTTGTTGCCGGCGAAACCCGCACCGATGTCCGGCTCGCGATGCGGCGGGTTCCAGCGGTTCTGGTCACCGTCCGGCGCTTCGATCTTGATCACGTCCGCCCCCATGTCACCGAGGATCTGGGTGGCGAAGGGACCAAGCAGGATCGTCGTGATGTCGATGATCCTGAGGCCGCTGAGAAGTGGGGTCATGGGCGGTTCCGGCGCGAGATTTCGTCTCTTGTGCAACACCCCGGCCTTCTGAAACAAGTGCAGGGATTGCAGTGGCCGGCAGGATCCCGCAGGAGTCGAGCGAGGCCTGCCATGTCCGACCGCCCGTTCACGCACGCCAAGATTGCATAACCAATCAACTTCGCGTATGCTTGCCCGGCAGCCGTTCCGCCCCAGTGCGGTTGCACTGCCATCGGGCAGCCAACTATACTGTCGGGCAGGGGACGATCGTCGGCCTGATCGGCGAGGGGATGAGAGACGACGATGAACGCCAGCGCAACCTCGGCAAGCCATCCATATGCGGGCCTGCCTCCGAATGCATTTTGGAGATCGGCCGTCGCCACTATTCCGCCGCAGCAAATCAGCGGGGTTTGGAAGCCGAAATGGTCGGTCGACCCTGGCACGCCGATCGCGACGGCCGGATCGTGTTTTGCTCAACACATCAGCAAAGCCTTGGTAGCCCGCGGCTATTCCTGGTTCAATGCCGAGAATCCTCCGAAACGGATGACGCCGGAAACTCGCAAGGCGTACAATTATGATATTTTCACGTTCAGGACCGGAAATATCTATACGGCGCGACTTTTGCGGCAATGGGTGTCGTGGGCCGTGGGCGAGTCCACGCCTCCCAATGAGATATGGCCTGCGAACGGCCGATACATCGACCCGTTCCGGCCGACGATCGAGCCAAATGGCTTTGCCAGCCCCGAGGAGCTGCTCGCGTCACGACAGGTGACGCTGAACGCCATCCGGCGGACCATCGAGACGGCCCACACGTTCGTGTTCACCCTCGGCCTCACCGAGGCGTGGGTCAACCGGCCCGCCGGCTACGTCTACCCGATGTGCCCTGGCGTTGCCGGAGGCGTGTTCGACGCCAATGTGAACGCATTCAAGAATTTCACGTTCACGGAGATCTACGACGATCTGCAGGAGACACTGGCCATTCTCAGGCGCGCCAGATCGGGGATGCGGCTGCTGCTGACCGTCTCGCCCGTTCCCTTGGTCGCGACGGCATCGGCCGATCATGTCCTGGTGGCGACCATCCATTCCAAGTCCATCCTGCGCGCGGTGGCGGGCCAGCTGGCGAGCGAGCGCGCCAACGTCGATTATTTTCCGTCCTTCGAGCTCATTTCATCGTTTCCGTTCAAAGGCGCCTTCTACGAGGCCAACCTTCGCGACGTGAAGCCGGAAGGCGTGAATTTCGTAATGGCGAGCTTCTTTTCGCCATTTGGCGAGCCGGCCGTGGGCGCGGCCCGGACGGAGCGGGCGCCCGAGCCGGCCGCGACCCTCGACGAGCCCGCGAGCGATCCGGCGGAAGACGTGGTGTGCGAGGAAAGCCTGCTGAGCATATTTGCCCCGAAGGAAGGGGAAGCACGATGAAAGGCTGCGTCATCGGCAATTCGCACGTCGGCGCGATCAAGCTTGCCTGGGAGGAGCTGGGCGGGCACTGCGGTCCGATCGACGCCATGACGTTCTTCGCGGCCAAATCGCTCGACATGGCGGCTCTGAAGCCGTCGGGCAACTCCTTGACGACCGACGACCCCGAGCTCAGGAAAGCCCTGATCCGCAGCGGCGGGTCGATGGAAATCGACTGCGCCCGCTTCGATTTCATCATGGTTCACGGCAGCTATTTCGGGATGAGCGCACTCGGCAGCGCACTTTCGACGCATCACCCGAAAGCGTTGCACGGAAAGTTGCACATAACGACAGGCTGCCTCTCCCAAATCTGGGAGGACGAGCTCGAGACGACACTGGCTTTCAAGCTGCTGGCGCTCGTGCGGAGCGTTTCCAACATGCCCGTCGTCATGTCCGTGAACCCGCTGGTGGGCTCGGGCCTGCAGGACACAGGCCACTCCCACTGGGGGTTTCTCGATACCATCGACCGCACGGTGTACGACGACTGCTTCGTGCCGGCCGCGCAGCGGCTCTGCCGGCGGCTCGGCGTGCATTATCTCGGCCAGCCGCGCGAGACGCTCGACCCGGCACGGCCGTACACGCTGTTGCAATACTCCACCGAGCCTGCCGGCCTGAACGGCAAGTTCGCCAATATCAAGATCGACCACGCCCACATGAATGGGGTGTACGGCAAGCTGGTGCTGCGGGACCTCGTCGCCCTGCTGGCGGCCGTCGAGCCCGAGATGCGCGCAAGCGCCTGAGCGGCGATGCCGGCGCCGCGCACAGGCCGTTCTTGACGAGGCCGGACACCGGGACGACGCTTGCAGCGGCAGGCGTGGAATGGGCCGCGCCGCCCATGGCTCCGGAAGGCATCGCACATGAAATTCGGCATTTTCTACGAGATGCAGCTGCCGCGCCCATGGGGCCAGGACGACGAGCGACAGCTCTACCAGAACGCGCTAACCCAGGTGGAGCTCGCCGACCGCCTCGGCTACGACTACGCGTGGCAGGTCGAGCACCATTTCCTCGAGGAGTATTCGCATTCTCCCCAGCCCGAGGTGTTCCTGGCCGCTGCGAGCCAGCGCACCAAGAGCATCCGTCTCGGCCACGGCATCATCCAGCTCACGACCAACCATCCGGCCCGCGTCGCCGAGAAGGTCGCGACGCTCGATCTCGTCTCCAACGGCCGCGTCGAGTTCGGCATGGGCGAGGGGGCCAGCATGACCGAGCTCGGCCCCTTCGATCGCGACCTCGCGACGAAGCGGGCCGTCTGGGAGGATGCAGTCCGCTGCGTCATGCCGATGTTCAAGGACGATGCCTGGGAGTACGACGGCCCCTATTTCAAGTTTCCCTACCGCAACGTGCTGCCGAAGCCGGTGCAGAAGCCGCACCCGCCGCTCTGGGTCGCCTGCTCGCAGCTCGAGACCATCGAGATGGCGGGACGGCGGGGCATCGGCGCGTTGGGCTTCCAGTTCCTGTCGGCCGAGATGGCGCACGCCTGGGTGCACGCCTACTATAATTCGTTCGTGAAGCGGCAGGAGAAGCTCGGCGACTACCAGTCGAACTGCAACATCGCCATGGTCTCCTATTTCATGTGCGCCGAGACCGACGAGGAGGCCCGTCGCCGCGCCGACGGCGTGACGTTCTTCCAGTTCAGCCTCGCCTACTACTCGGGCGTAAGCGGCCGCGCCGTCGGCATCGGCAACGAGCGCCCACCGCCCGGCAGCGTCAACATCTGGGACGAGTACCAGACGTGGAAGCGCGCCAATCCGGAGAAGGCCGAGGCGGCGCTGCGCGGCGGCCTGATCGGCTCGCCCGAGACCATCCGCCGGAAGCTCAGGCGCTTCGAGACGTCCAAGGTCGACAGCATCATCCTGCTCAACCAGGCCGGCCGCAACGCGCACGCCCACATCTGCGAGAGCCTGGAGCTGTTCGCCAAGGAGGTCATGCCGGAGTTTCACGGCCGCGAGCCCGAGCACCAGGAGTGGAAGCGCAAGGTTCTCGCCCGCGAGATCGAGCTCGAGGAGCTTGATACCGAGCCCTTCAAGCAGCGCCAGGGCGTCGGCAAAGGCGTCGCTATCGATCGTCTCGTGAAGGCGGAGTAGGGCGTTGGCCGACAGCCGCCGTGGGCGGGTTGCAGTAGCCGCCACGTGGTGGCTCGCCACCTTTGTGCTCGCTACGCTCGCCGTCTCGTTGCCCGCCACGGCAGGCGAGTTGCCGGCGCCGGGCACCTTGCAGACTGAGCTGGCTGGCATCCGAACGGTCGAGGTCTTCGAGCCCCATCTCGCGGCCGGCGGCTCCAAGACCCGTGTGGCCTATGTCGGCTGGCCGGCCGAGACCGCGCTCGACCACCTGCTCGGGCCCGGCTGGCGCGCGAGCGGCGGCGAGATCGAGGCCCGGGCGCTCGACGGGTATGTCTCGCGCGTTCCCGTGTCCCGCCTGCTCCGCCAGCGCGCCTTCCTCGTCGTCGCCCGTGCGGACGGCGCGCCCTTCACGGTCGACAACATCGCGCAGGGCGAGCGCGGCGTGCCGCTCGCGCCCTACTATCTCGTCTGGGACAATGTCGGCGATCCGGCCTTGCTCGCCGACGGCGCCAGCTATTGGCCCTACCAGATCGCCTCGCTCGGGGTCGTCGCCTCGGACCTCGAGCGATTGTTGCCGGCCGGGCTCGGCGGCCGCTTCCGCGAGGAGGCCGAGCTGGCGCAGAGGCTCTGTCTCGCCTGCCACAGGCTGGCCGGCACCGGCGGCGACAAGCACCCGATCGACCTTGCCGAGCGCGTGCGAGACATGCAGGCCGAGGCCTTCACGCGATGGCTGCTCGAGCCCGCCAAGGTTCGCCCCGGCACCACCATGCCCGCCATCGAGCCGTCGCGGCAGGAGCCCGAACGCAAGCAACTCGCGGAACGACTGTTCACCTACCTCCGGGCCATGCCGGTGTCCCCGGTCCGCTGACTGACCCTGCGCGAAATGCGGCGGACGGCCTTGACCTTGCCTCCGTCGGGCCTACCCTCGGCAGAAATTCCGCCGGTCAACGGCAAGCAAGGAGGACGCCCCATGCAGCTCGGCTATTTCACCATGCCGTCGCATCCGCCCGAGAGAGGGCTGAAGGCTGGCCACGACTGGGACCTCCAGGTGCTGCGCTGGCTCGACGAGCTGGGCTTCTCGGAGTGCTGGATCGGCGAGCATCATACGGCGCCCTGGGAGCCGCATCCGGCGCCCGACCTGCTGATCGCTCAGGCGCTCCTGCAGACGAAGCGCATCCGCATCGGGCCCGGCGGCTTCCTGCTGCCCTACCATCACCCGGCGGAGCTCGCGAACCGCGTCGCCATGCTCGATCACCTGTCCGAGGGCCGCCTGATGTTCGGCGTGGCCGCCTCGGGCCTGCCGAGCGACTGGGAGATGTTCAACGTCGACGGTGCGAGCGGCCAGAACCGCGAGATGACCCGCGAGGCGCTCGACATCATCCTGAAGATGTGGGCGGCGACCGAGCCCTTCGAGTATCGCGGCAAGTTCTGGACCGTGAAGTCGCCGCCGCTGATGTACGGCTTCCTGAAACCGCACATCAAGCCGCTGCAGCGGCCGCATCCGCCGATCGGCGTCGCGGGCCTCTCGAAGAATTCCGATACGCTGAAGCTCGCCGGCGAGCGCGGCTTCTGGCCGATGAGCCTCAATCTCAATCCGGCCTACGTCGGTAGCCACTGGGAGGCCGTGGAGCAGGGCGCCGCCAAGGTCGGCCGCACGCCCGACCGCAGCCAGTGGCGCCTTGTGCGCGAGGTGTTCGTCGCGGACACGGACGAGGAGGCGATGCGGCTCTCGGTCGGCAGCCACATGGGCCGCATGATGCGCGAGTATTTCCTCAAGCTGCTCGGCGAGTTCGACTTCCTGCAGTACCTGAAGCACGACCAGAGCGTCGCCAACTCGGACGTGACGCCCGAGTACTGTGCAAGGCACAACTGGATCATCGGCTCGCCGTCGACGGTCGCGGAGAAGATCGAGCGCATCTATCACGAGGTCGGCGGCTTCGGTCAGCTGCTGGTGTTCGGCTTCGACTACGCCGAGAGCCCGCAGGCCTGGCACCGCTCTCTCGAGCTGCTCGCAAAGGAGGTGCGGCCGAAGATCCAGCACCTCGATCCATCAGCGAAGGGGAAGGCTGCCTGAGATTAGCCCCGGAGGCCGACCGCCCGCCGTCCGGCCCCCGGACGGCGCCTTGCCGTGTGCCGTTCAGGCCAGCGCGCTTACGGTCGCTTCAGGACGCCGCAGCCCGGTCATCCGGTTGCTGCGGCACTTGATGCCGGTCAGCGATGTTCATAAGTTGGCAACCTTGCAGTGTCCCGAGGCGGGCCACATCAATCGATTGCCTTGGAGCCCGGACGGCACATGTCGGAGCAGCAAAAGAACTTTCCCGAGTTCTACGTCACCGCTCCGCAAGCCTGCCCCTACCTGGCAGGCCGTCACGAGCGGAAGCTGTTCACCCATCTCACGCACGACAAGCCCCGGCCGCTCGTCGACAGCTTGCTGCGCGGCGGCTTCAGGCGCAGCCAGAACATCGCCTATATGCCCTACTGCGAGGGCTGCCAGGCCTGCGTCTCGGTGCGCGTCGTCGTGGACGAGTTCGAGCCGAGCCGATCGTTCCGCCGGGTCACGGCTCGCAATGGCGACATCGTCGCCAGCCGGGTGGCGGCCGTGCCGACCTCCGAGCAATACAGCCTCTTCCGCGCCTACATCGACGACCGCCACGGCGACGGTGGCATGGCCGACATGACGGTGCTCGACTACGCCATGATGGTCGAAGATTCGATCATCGATACATTCCTCACGGAATATCGGCTGTCCGCAGATGCCGCGACACCGGCCGGACGCGACGGCCGCGCGCGCAAGGGTCCGCTGAAAGGGCTCGCGCTCTGTGACCGGCTGTCCGACGGCATCTCGATGGTCTACAGCTTCTACGATCCGGACGAGGAGGAGCGCAGCCTCGGCACCTACATGATCCTCGAGCAGATTGCCGAGGCGCGCCGCCTGGGACTTCCCTATCTCTATCTCGGCTATTGGATCGAAGGCTCGCGCAAGATGGCCTACAAGCGTCGCTTCGGACCGCAGGAGCGGCTCGGGCCGAACGGCTGGCAGCGCATGGATTGACGGCGGGGAGAGGGACATGGCCATCGCCATAGCCGCCGCGGAGGCATCCGGGGCGCGTTGCGCTTTCCTCCATTGACAGGCCTCGACGATCTGCTCGCCGGCATGCCGCCGGAGCTCCTGGCCCTGCGCATGGCGCTGGTCGCGATGTTCGTGATCGTCGTGGCACTGGTCGCCGAGCGGCTCGGCACCTTTCTCGGCGCGATGGTCGCCTCGCTGCCACTCTATACCGGCCCCGTCTACCTGATGCTCGCGCTCGAGCACGACGCGGGCTACCTGACCGCGGCCACG
Source organism: Hyphomicrobiaceae bacterium (assembly GCA_050249405.1). Classification (GTDB taxonomy): domain Bacteria; phylum Pseudomonadota; class Alphaproteobacteria; order Rhizobiales; family Hyphomicrobiaceae. The sequence continues at coordinate 8,418 of JBFWQN010000101.1, forward strand.
GTAAACTCGGTCGCGATCTGCGGTGCGAATCCCGTGTACGTGCTCATCTATGCGCTGCTGGCCCGTAGCCGCGGCGCCGGTCTCTCGATCCTCGGCGCGCTGATCGCCTGGGGGGCCTGCTCGGCCGTCGTGCTGGCTCGTGACTGGACGCTGCCGGAAGCCCTGCTGTTCGTTGCACCGATCTATGGCGTCTCGCTGTGGCTGGCGCAGGACTTCACGCGTGGCATTGCCATCCGCCGCGCCGCGCGTCAGTGGACCGACCTCGCCCAGCGCGCCATCTTCGTGGCCCTGCTGACCGGAGTTGTCGTCATCTCGAGCCGCCATGTGCCGGCGTCGGTGACAGGCATTCTGTCCGTCATGCCGATCCTGACGACGAGCCTCGTCCTGGTCATGCACCCACGCGTCGGCGGGCCGCCCACGGCCGCGCTGCTGGCTCATTCGCTCGGCGGGCTCGTCGGCATGGTAGTGGCATTTGCCGTGGTCCACCTGACTCTGCTGCCGATCGGCGTTTGGCCGTCACTCGGTCTCGGCCTCGCCGTCACGGTCGCCTGGAACGTGATGCTGATCGGATTGAAGAGCCTCGGCGGACGGCTGGCACAGAGATGAGCGAGCGGATCGGGGAGCGTGTCGGAAATGAGCCGGTGCCCCCCGTCATGGCCTGCGCGCCGAACTTGACCGCGGGCATCGGCGGGAGCCACGACAACGTGAAGCCCGCCACGAGTGGCCGTCAGGGGCCGCCGTGTTGACTTGCCCGTCCGCTTCTCGCTTTAGTGGCCTCGACGCGCAGGCCACGAGCGATTGGACGACGCCATGAACATCCCGGCTGGTGTGCGGGACGCAGCCCGCTGCTCGCGCAGGACGTTGGTGCTCGGTGCGGCGGCCGGAGTCGGTTTGCACCTGCTGGCGAGCGTGCCGGCCGAGGCCCGCACGGCGGCGCAGATCGCCAAAGGCACCGGGCTGCCGGCGACGAAGGCCGAGCGCGTTGTCCTGATGGATGCCGAATCGGGCTCGGTCCTCTTCCAGCACAATGCCGACGAGCTGGCGCCGCCCGCCAGCATGTCCAAGCTGATGACCCTCGCGGTCGTCTTCCGCGCGATGAAGGCGGGCGAGATCAAGCTCGACGACGAGATCAAGGTATCCGTCAATGCCTGGCGGCGCGGCGGTGCGCCCTCGCGTACCTCGGCGATGTTCATTCCCGTGAACACCAAGGAGACGCTGGAGACGCTGCTCCAGGGCATCGTGGTGCAGTCGGCCAACGACGCGGCCATCGCGGTGGCCGAGGCCATCGCCGGCAACGAGGACAACTTCGCGCGGCTGATGCAGGAGGAGGCGCGGCGCATCGGTCTCGAGCAGGCCACGTTCGGCAATGCGACGGGATTGCCGCATCCGCAGCAGCGCATGACCGCGCTCGAGTTGGCAAAGCTCGCCCGTTTCCTGATGCGCGAGTATCCCGAGCACTACGCCCGCTTCGGCCAGAAGGAGCTGGCCTTCCGCAAGTACAAGTTCCCGAACCGCAACCCACTCCTTGGGCTGGACGGCGTCGACGGCATGAAGACCGGCAGCCTCCAGGAGGCGGGCTATGGTGTCGTCGCCTCCGCCAACCGGGAGGGCCGGCGGCTCATCCTGGTGATGGCCGGGCTTGACAAGAAGGACGAGGTGAAGACCGAGGGCCTGAAGCTGCTCGACTGGGGCTTTTCCTCCATTACCGACATGCGGCTGTTCGAGAAGGGCGAGGTGGTGGCGCACGCGCGCGTTTGGGGCGGCGACCGGATGTGGCTGCCGCTGGTCGGAGCCGGCGCCATCGACGTTGTGCTGCCGAAGCATCCGCCGAACCCGAGGATCAAGGCCGAGGTGGTCTACAAGCGCCCGCTGAAGACGCCGATCGCCAAGGGCGACCGCGTGGCGACGCTGCGGATCACGACCACGTCGCGATCGTCGAGCGAGGTGCCGCTCTATGCGGCCGAGGATGTGAGGCCGGGAGGCCTTGTCAGGCGCGGTCTCGACACGATCGTCCACCTGGCGCTCGGCTGGGCGCTGTAGCGGCCCGGGTGCCGCGCGAGGCGCCGTCGCTAGGGCGGTCCGGCGCCTCGTTTGACACCGGAAGCCGTGGCGCCTACGGAAAACGCATGCGCGGCAAGTTCATCACGTTCGAGGGCGGCGAGGGCGCGGGCAAGTCGACCCAGGCCCGGCTGCTCGCCGAGCGACTTCGCGCCGCCGGTCGGGACGTTCTCGTCACACGCGAGCCGGGAGGCTCGCCGTTCGCCGAGCAGCTGCGCACACTCATTCTCGATCCGGCGATGCCACCGCACGCGCCGCTCGCCGAGGCGCTGCTATTCTCTGCGGCGCGAAGCGACCACGTGGAGACCGTCATCCGTCCGGCGCTGTCGTCCGGCCGATGGGTGATCTGCGACCGGTTTGCAGACTCGACGCGTGTCTACCAGGGGGCCGCGGGCGGCCTCGCGAGTGAAACGCTCCAAGCGCTCGAGCGCATCGTGGTCGCCGACACGCGTCCCGACCTCACCGTGCTGATCGACCTCGACCCTGCCGAAGGCCTTGCCCGCGTGGGTCGTCGCGGCGCAGCGGCCGGCACCACCGACGACGCCTACGAGACACGCGGCCTCGCCTATCACCAGAAGCTGCGGGCAGGGTTCCTCGCGCTCGCGGCCGCCGAGCCGCGCCGGGTGGTCGTCGTCGACGGCTCCGCCACCGTCGAGGCCATCGCAAGCGACGTTCTGGCACTGGTCGGATCGAGACTCGGGACACTCTCCTGATGGCCCGCGCGCCAGCCGTTCAGGACATCGAGGCTATCCCGGAGGCCGACCGGCTGGAAGGCGTGCCGCACCCGCGAGCGACGCTCAAGCTCTTTGGCCACGAGGCCGTCGAGCGCGCGCTTGCCGGGGGCGTTGCCTCGGGCCGCATGCATCACGGCTGGCTGATCGCGGGCGCCGAGGGGATCGGAAAGGCGACGCTCGCCTATCGCTTCGCGCGGCATGTCCTCGCCCAGCCGCACGAGCGCGACCCCGCTGGGGTCACGCTCGATGTTCCCCCGGCCTCCCCGGCGTCGCGGCAGGTGCTGGCCCTCTCCCACCCGGGCCTCCTGGTCATCCGCCGCCCCTGGGACCAGCGCAACAAGCGGCACCTGCAGGTGATCCCGGTCGACGAGGTCCGGCGCGTGAAGGCTTTCCTGGGCCACACGAGCGACGCGGGCGCCTACCGCGTGGTGATCGTCGACACGGCCGATCTGCTCAACGTCAACGCTGCCAATGCGCTGCTGAAGTCGCTCGAGGAGCCCCCGGCGCGCACCTTCTTCCTGTTGCTGACCGCCATGCCGGGACGGCTGCTGCCGACGATCCGCTCGCGCTGCCGGGTGCTCGACCTCGCCCCGCTCGGCGAGGCGGACGTGCGCCGCGCCGTGCTGGCGGCACTCGCCCCCGACGAGCGCGAGCCACCCGGCGCCGGCGAGTGGACGCGGCTCGTCGCACTGTCGGAGGGCAGTGTGCGCCGTGCGCTCACCCTCTGGCTCGGTGACGGGCTGAAGCTCGATGCGCGGCTCGGGCAGCTGTTCGCCGCACTGCCTGCCGTCGACTGGCCGGCCGCGCACGCCCTCGCCGACGAGGTGTCCTCGCAGGCCGCTGCCGAGCGCTTCGAGATGCTCTTCGACCTGCTGCTGAAGCTCGTCGCGAGGCTCGTCCGGGCCGGCGCCGGGCTCGACGCTCCCGAGGCGGAGGCCCGCCTCGCCGCGCGGCTCGTGCCGGAGGCAAGGCTTGCCACATGGGCCGAGCTGTGGGAAACAATCGCGCGCGAAAAGAGCGAGGCCCAGGCGCTCAACCTCGATCGCAAATCATTGATCCTGCAGACCTTCGGCCGGATCGCCGCTGCTGCGCGGTCTTGATTCGCGCCGCGCCCGGCCCGATCGAGAACGGAGCCGCCCCATGAGCGCCCGCACCTTCTACGTGACGACGCCGATCTTTTATCCGAACGGCGTCCCGCACATCGGCCACGCCTACACGGCGCTGGCCACCGACGCCATCGCCCGCTTCGCCCGGCTCGAGGGCCGGGACGTGCACTTCCTGACGGGCACGGACGAGCACGGCCTCAAGATGAAGCAGACGGCGCAGCGCGAGGGGCTGTCGCCGAAGGAGCTCGCCGACCGCAACTCGGCCGTGTTCCGCCGCATGGAGGACACGCTCGGCTGCTCCTACGACGACTTCATCCGCACCACGGAGCAACGCCACTACGAGGCATGCGCGGAGCTCTGGCGCCGGATGGAGGCGGCAGGCGACATCTACATGGCCAAGTACGCGGGCTGGTATTCCGTCCGCCAGGAGGCCTATTTCGACGAGAAGGAGACGACCCTCGGCCCCGACGGCGTTCGCCGCGAGCCACTGGGC
>JBFWQN010000102.1:0-12683 GCA_050249405.1 Hyphomicrobiaceae bacterium
CAACTGCACCCGCCGCATGGCGGGTTGCCACCAAATGTCGCGTTGGCGGCGTACGCAGGGGCCCCTGCGACGGGGCCGGTAAGGCGGCTCTGGCGCTCGTAGCGGCAACTTTAACCTTTCGTTAACCGGCGCCGTCCGATGGTCGGCTCATGGATTGCGTCCCGAGTCGCATCCGCCGGTCGTGATCCGTCGCCCAACGGGCCACGACCTGACTGCAGCCCGCGCCGCCGCGCTTTCCGCCGGCGGACAACCCGAGGAGCCGGCTCTCTCTCACTCGACCCAGAACGTCGGCTCGGCGGATGCCAAGGCACCGCCGAGCCGGATGCTCTTGGCGCGGCGGGCGAGGCCCGTGCGGTCGTCGGTCTCGATGGCGAGGCCCGAGAGGGTCGCAGCGCCATTCGCCGGCTCGAAGCGGCCACGGGGGATGCGGGTGAGGAAGCGATTGACGGGCTCCTCGATCTCCATGCCGACGATCGACTGATAGTCGCCACACATGCCCGCGTCGCTCATGAAGGCGGTGCCACCCTTGAGCACCCGGTCGTCGGCGGTGGGCACGTGGGTGTGGGTGCCGACGACGCAGGAGACGCGGCCATCGAGAAAGGCGCCGACCGCCTGCTTCTCGCTCGTCGCCTCGGCATGGAAGTCGACGAGGATGGCATCGGCGCCCGATTGCAGCGGACAGGCCGCGACCTCGGCCTCGATGGCGCGGAACGGGCAGTCGAGCTCCGGCATGAAGACGCGGCCCATGCCCTGCACCACCAGCACCTCGGCGCCGTTGCGTGCCCGATAGAGGCCGGCGCCGCGGCCGGGGGTCCCTTTCGGATAGTTGACCGGCCGGATGAGCCGGTCGTGCCGCTCGATGAAGACGAGCGCGTCGCGCTGGTCGAAGGCATGATTGCCGAGCGTCACGGCATCGGCGCCGGCATCGAGGAAATCCTGCAGGATGGATTCCGTGATGCCGAAGCCGCCGGCGGCATTCTCGCCGTTGACCACGACGAAATCGAGCTTCCACCTCGCGATGAGGCCGGGCAGGGCGTCGACGACGGCCTTGCGGCCGGAGCGGCCGACCACGTCCCCGAGGAAGAGCATGCGCATGCCGTGCGGCTTTCCGTTCAGCCCATCGTGCAAATCGGGCCGTCTTCAGTGAGCACCCAGTCCAGGTGCTCGTCATAATCCAGTGCCGGCACTGCGTCGACCTCCTGCGCGGCAAAGGCGAGTCCGACGGTGGCGATCGCCCCCGTGGCCCGCAGCGCCGCGATCGTGCGGTCGTAGAAGCCGCCGCCATAGCCCAGGCGGCGGCCTGCCCGGTCGAAGGCCAGCAGGGGTACGAGTAGCACGTCGGGCTGGGCGACGGGTGCGGTGTCCTCCGGCTCGCGGATGCCCCACATGCGTGACCTCAGCGGCGCACCGGGCTCCCACAGCCGGAAGACCAGCGGCTTGCCTTTCGCAATCATGACCGGCAGTGAGATGCGCGAGCCCTCGCGGCGCAGGCGCGCGACCAGCGGGATGGGGCTGACCTCCTCTCCGATCGGCAGGAAGGCAGAGACGACATCGGCTGGCGTCCCGCCGAGGAAGGTCAGGCCATGCGATGCGATTGCGGTTGCGGCCGCGGCGCGTGCCTCGGGAGATAGAGCCGCGCGCCGGGCCTTCGCCTCATCGCGCATGCGGACCTTGGCGGCGACGATCGCGTCTGTCTCGGGCAAGCGAGCCTCCGATGCCGGCGGGCGCGGATGGGCCTAGAGCGTCTTCCAGGCCATCTCGCCGATCAAGATGCCTCCGAAGACGGCCAGGACCAAGCCCGCCCCCTGATTGATGTGGCGCATGCCGCGCTCGCTCAACCGGTGGCGCACGCTGTTGATCAAGTGCGAGACCACCAGCCAGTAGACGAAGCTGCCGCCCATGATGGCGAGAGTAATAGCGATGGCATCGACGCGGGAGGCGACCTCGACGAACGAGCTGGCGCCTCCGAAGATGGCGATGAGGCTCAGCACCGCGCCAGGGTTGGTGATCGTGAGGGCGAACAGCTTCGGGATGTCCCAGGCATAGTCGGCAAGCGTCGCGCCGGCTGCCTCGCTGCTGCTGCGCAGCGTGTTGCGTGACAGGAACAGCTTGACGCCCGACACCATCAAGGCCAGCCCGCCCACGATCTGGATCGACCACCGGTAATGGCTGACGGCTCCGGACAGGGCCTTCACGCCGAAAGCGGCGACGCAGGCGATCAGGGCATCGCCGAGCATGATGCCGATCCCGGCAGCCAGGCCGCCGAAAAAGCCACGCTCGGCGGCGCGCTGGAGTGCGAGCAGGTTGATCGGCCCGATCGGGAGCGCAATCAGGATGCCGATGACGAAGCCGACCGGGATGACGAGCGGGTTGGGGACGAGGGCTACCAAGGCGTACGGCTCCGCCTGCTCCAGGGGCGGGCGGGCATGCCGGTGCTCGCCGGCCGGCGCGGCCGGTCTTGCACACCGGGCGGGCACGAACCTAGGGTGTGCTCGCGGATCTCCTCACCTGCCAAAAGGAAGCCTCCCGATGCCAGCCAGCCCGGTTCCGCCGGCTTTCTGCCTCGCGATACTGGTACTGAGCGTGGCAACCGTTGTCCATGCACCGGCCGGACGTCGTGCACAGGCGCAAGAGGCGGCGGCAGGAGGCTCGCGGAGCATCGCCGCGCCCGCCGGCGCCCGTGCCGCCCAGGAGGCCCTGCCTGAGCCCGTCGCCGATATGCGTGAAGCGATCCTCGAGGCGGTGCGTTCCGGAACGCTGGAGAGCCTCAGGACGGCCATCGAGCTCAACGAGCTCCGCCCCGTGATCGGAGACGGGTCGGGCGTGGACCCGATCGCGGCGCTCGCCGCCGCCTCGGCCGACGGCTCGGGACGGGACGTGCTGGAGGCTCTGGGCCGAATTCTCGACGGAGGCTGGACGGCGGTGCCGCAAGGCCAGGACATCGAGAACAATCGAATTTTTGTCTGGCCGAGATTCGCGGAGACGGGTGTCGTCGGCCTTGCGCCGGACGCGGAGGCCGAGCTCGCCCGCATGCTGCCGGCCGACGAGCTGGCACGCACCCGCGCGACGGGCCGTTATGCCTACTGGCGGCTCGGCATCGGCGCCGATGGCACATGGCACTATCTGCGCCGCTGAGCCGGAAAGGGCTCGTGGGCCCACCGAGCGGTAACCATATTGGCGGGCTGACATGGTTCAGATGGCGAAGCATCCTTTACGAGAGGCGACTTCGCGCAAAGAGGGCGTGTCATGCTTCGATTGATACTCGCTGCCGGCCTGGCCGCGGCACTTGCGACGTCTGCATCGGCGCAGACATGGGCCCCTTGGCACCAGCGAAGCCTGCTCGAGCCGTCGCCTCGACAGGTGGCTCCGCCTGCGCCGAAGGCCAAGGGCGCAACGCCCCGCCGTGCGGGAGTTGCAACGCCCGCCCGGCCGGTCGCCCCGGCGAGCGTCGGTTTCGCCTCGCTCTTCTCGGATGACGACGACGACGAGCCTGTGCGCCAGAAGCCGGCCTTGCCGCCGACGCCGGTCGTGGTGAGCGGCGGCCCGCGGCCCGAGATCGAGCCACAGTCGCCATCCCGGGTGACCTACAACTCTGGGCAGGCAGCCGGAACGGTCGTGATCGATACGACCGCGCGACGGCTCTATCTCGTCGAGGGACCGTCCACCGCGCTCAGCTATCCGGTATCGGTCGGCCGCGAGGGTTTCACCTGGACGGGCACCGAGAAGATCAGCCGCGTCGCCGATTGGCCCGACTGGCATCCGCCGGCCGAGATGCGCGAGCGCGATCCGAAGCTACCGACCAAAATGACGGGTGGCGTCCGTAATCCGCTCGGCGCCAAGGCGCTCTACCTCGGCAACACGCTTTACCGCATCCACGGCACGAGCGACGCGCGGTCGATCGGCCGCGCAGCGTCATCCGGCTGCTTCCGGATGCACAATCACCATGTGGTGGACCTGGCGAGCCGGGTCGGCGTCGGCACCCGTGTCGTGGTGGTGAAGGGCTCGGCCACGCGCACGGCGCGCTCGACGCGTCCGGCGTCCTCCGACGACGAGTAGAGCCTCGTCCACGGCAGGGCAGACCCGCGGCGAGGCGCGGGCAGGACGATCACTGCGCCCGCGTCGCTGCCGGACGTGATGTGGCGACGCGCAGGGCCGCGCAGGCGATGGCTGCCATCTCTGTCGCGCCGGGCATAGTGCGCTGCCGCAGGGGTTGCGGAGGTGCCGCCTCTGCCGGCGCTTGATCGATCACATCGGTAGCCGTTGCACTTTCGTCGAGCATTCGCCTCTCCCGCGCATGCGCCGTCGCGCGTATGCTGGAGGCGACAGGTTTAGAATTGCTGAATCGATACCGATCGTCCCGCAATGACACAGCCGGTGGCGAGCTGCGCCGGCTCGGCCGGCTGCGTGTTCAAGACGGGTCCTCGACCGGCGTCTGGGCACTCCGGCCACCATCCGACCCGATCTGGCCGCAGGGCCGCTCGCGGCGATGTCATTGGCGGAAGCGGGCGTTGCCATGATCAGCTGGCAACCCTCGCCGACGAATGTCTCAACGGGCCCTTTCAATGTGCGCCTGACGTCCCATATGCTCGAAGCAGGGAGTCGAACATCATGAAGCGTATCGTTTTTCTCACCGTGATCCAAATCCTCCTCCTGGCCAGCCCGGCTGCCGCGCAGGGTTGGGGGTGGAGCGAGACGGGGCCATGGGGGCGCGGCTGGCGGGAGCGTGACTACGGCTATCCGGGGCCTTACGGAGACTACCGGGCGCCGCCACAGCGCTATGATTCTCCCTATGCGCCACGGCGATACGAGGCCCCCTACGAGCCGCGACGGCGGTCGTCGTGGGATCGCGACGACGGCGGCGAGCCCATGCCGAAGCTGGCGGACGGCGGGCCCCGGCCTCCGATCCAGCCGATCCCTCCGCAGCGAATCGAGTTCTGGGGCCGGTACGCGCCGGGCACGATCATCATCGATACGGCAGGCCGGCAGTTGTTGCTGACCGAGGGCGGCGGCTCGGCGCTACGGTATCCGATCTCGGTCGGTCGGGAAGGCTTCTCGTGGACGGGCGAGGAGAAGATCAGCCGCATTGCGGAGTGGCCCGATTGGCATCCACCCGCCGAGATGCGCGAGCGCGATCCGAGGCTGCCGGAGAAGATGACCGGCGGGCTCAAGAATCCGCTCGGTGCCAAGGCGCTCTATCTGGGCAATACGCTCTACCGCATCCACGGCACCAACGATGCCAAGAGCATCGGGCGGGCGTCCTCCTCGGGCTGCTTCCGCATGCTCAATGGACACGTGATCGACCTTGCCGAGCGCGTGGCGGTCGGCACGAAGGTGGTCGTGGTCTCGAGCCTGAGGGTGGCTGGGCGCTAGCGCTCAGGGTGCCCCTTCCAGGAATCGCACGGCGCGACCGCCAGCCTGGGCCTCGATCTCGCCCTGCCACATGACGCGCCGGCCGCGCACGAAGGTGCCGACCGGCCAGCCCTTCACCTTGACGCCGTCGTAGGGCGTCCATTGCGAGCGCGACTGGATCCAGCCGTTGCTGATGGTCTCGCTGCGCCCCATGTCGACGATGGTCAGGTCGGCGTCGTAGCCGACGGCGACGCGCCCTTTCCCGACCAGCCCGAAGATGCGTTGCGGGCCATGACTGGTGAGGTCCACGAAGCGCGCGAGCGACAGCCGCCCGGCGTTGACGTGATCGAGCATCAGCGGCACCAGCGTCTGCACGCCGGTCATGCCCGAATGGCTCTCGGGATAGGGGTGGTGCTTCTCCTCGGCCGTATGCGGGGCGTGGTCTGAGCCGAGCACGTCCACCGTGCCGTCGGCGATGCCGGCCCAGATGCCCTGGCGGTGGGCCTCGTCGCGCACGGGCGGGTTCATCTGGGCGAACGTGCCGAGGCGCTCGTAGCAGTCGGGCGCGACGAGAGTGAGGTGATTGGGCGTCACCTCGCACGTCGCCCAATCCTTGTGATCGCGGAGGAAGGCGATCTCATCGGCGGTCGAGATGTGGAGCACGTGCACGCGGCGCCTGTGCCGCTCGGCGAGGCCAACGAGCCGGCGGGTCGCGATCATGGCGGCCTCGACGTCGCGCCACTCCGGATGCGAGGTCGGATCGCCGTGGCGGCGGACGCCGGCCCGCGCGCGGAGCCGCGCCTCGTCCTCGGAATGGAAGGCCGCGCGCCGCGAGATGCGTGCCACGATGCGGTCGAGCGAGGCCTCGTCCTCCACCAGCAGGTCGCCGGTCGAGGCGCCCATGAACACCTTGATGCCAGCCGAGGACTCCAGCTTCTCGAGCGCCGGGATCTCACCGATGTTCTCGCGCGTGGCGCCGACGTAGAATGCGAAGTCGCAGTGCATGCGGCCCGTTGCGCGGGCTACCTTGTCGGCGAGCGCGGCGGCGTCCGTGGTCAGCGGCTTGGTATTCGGCATCTCGAACACGGCCGTGACGCCGCCCATGACGGCGGCGCGGCTGCCGGTGGCCAAGTCCTCCTTGTGATCGAGACCCGGCTCGCGGAAGTGCACCTGGCTGTCGATCACGCCCGGCAGCACGTGCAGCCCGCGCGCGTCGAGCGTCTCGGCGGCCTTGGCCGATCCGAGCTGGCCGATGGCCGCGATGCGCCCGGCGCGAATGGCGATGTCGCGCACGCCCGCGCCGTCGTGGTTGACGACGGTTGCGCCCTTGACGAGGAGGTCATACGTGTCGGCCATGTCGCGGGCTCCGCTACAGATGAGGTGCGGCGGAGTTAGCGCAGAACGGAGCCAACGGGAAGCGAGCGCAACGCTTGTCAGCCGAGCTTGCCGTGCTTGTGCCAGGCAATCGCATCGTCCAGGCGGTCGTCTCCCCAGAACAGCTCGCCCCGTGTGACGAAGCTCGGTGCTCCGAACAGATTGAGCGAGCGCGCCTCGTCGGTTGCGGCGGTCAATGCCGCGGCAGTTGCCTCCGTCCGTGCTTTTGCGATGACGCGTTGCGCGTCCTGGCCGATCTCCTGAAGCGACGCCGACAGGTTCGGCTCGCTTCCGGGCTCGAGGCCGTCGACGAACCAGCGGCGGTAGGTTGCCCGGGTGTAGGCCGGGCACCAGCCTTCCTCGACGCCGACCATGGCAATCAGATTGGCGAGATCGACCTCTACGATCGGGTATGGGGCCGGGACCTTGACGGGAAGTCCGTACATCGAGGCGCGCCGCTCGATGTCCCGCCACATGTAGGCAGATTTGATCGGCTTGCCGCGAAAGGGGGTGTTGTTCTGCTCTTGCGTGATCGTCCGAAGCCGGAAGGGGCGCCACTGGAAAGCGATCCCGGTCCTTTTCGAAACCTCGTCGAGACGCGAGATCGTGAGGTAGGAGTATGTGCTGGCGATCGAGAACCAGAATTGAATAGCTTCTCCGCTCGGCATGGCGTTGATCCTCTCGAACGAGCTCTGCGAATAATGCTGGTCGCCTCGACGGCGGCGCTGGACTTACAGCCTAAGCGGGAAGCGCTATCGCTCGCAACGGAGGCAGAACATGACGACAGCCCCCATCGCCCTGCTGCCCGACCGCGGCGTCGTCTACGTGACGGGGGAGGATGCGCGGCACTTCCTGGACAATCTCGTCACCAACGACATGGACCTGATTGATCGCCAACCGGCGATCCACGCCGGGCTGCTGACGCCGCAGGGCAAGATCCTGTTCGCCTTCTTCATCGTGAAGGCCCCGGAAGGGTTCCTGCTGGAGACGTCGCGGGCGGTGGTGCCGGATCTCGTCAAGCGGCTGACGCTCTACAAGCTGCGCGCCAAGGTCGTGCTGGCCGACATCTCGGCGAGCCGCGCGGTGGTCGCCTCCTGGGGGGGCGCCCTGCCCGAGCCGCGGCTTGGCTCGAGCTATCCCGATGCGCGCTCGGCGGCCCTCGGATGGCGGCATGTCGTGGCTCCGGAGACGGCGGCGGAGCTCGCACCGTCGGATGCAGGGGCTGCCGCCTACGATCGCCTGCGCATCGCCGCGGGCGTGCCGGAGGCTGGCCGCGACTACGCGCTGGGCGACACCTTCCCCCACGAGGCGAATTTCGACCGACAGGGCGGCGTCTCGTTCACGAAGGGCTGCTTCGTCGGCCAGGAGGTGGTGGCGCGCATGCAGCACAAGACCGTGGTGCGCAAGCGGGTCGTACGCGTCTCGGGCAGCGGGCCGCTGACCGAGGGCGTCGACGTGACCGTAGGCGAGGCCGTGATCGGGCGTGTCGGCACGGCCGAGGGGGCGGATGCGCTGGCCCTTCTGCGGCTCGACCGGGCGCTCGAGGCGCGCGAAAAAGGTCAGGCGCTGAGCGCCGACGGCGTGACCTTGGACGTGGCGCCGGCCGATCTCGAGGCCTATTCCGAGGCCCGCAAGGCGCGTGCCGCCACGGCGTGAGGTCGCCGGCAGCCGGGAGAGAGGACCAATGCGCACGGTCTTGAGACTTTGGCTCGCCGGCACCGGCATTTGCGTCGGCGGCGTGCTGATCTGGTCATTCGTGCCGGTGCTCGTGCCGATCATCGGCCTGACCGCAGGCATCGGTCTGGTCGCCGCGGGCATGGTGGGGCTCGCGCGTCTCATCGAGCGAGCAAAGGGAAGCGCGCCGCCGGCCCCGTGACGTATCGCTCGCGGGCGATGCCGTCGATAACGCCCGCGCAGTTGTGCTGTGCGGCGGGTGCAGCCCGGGCTCAGCGCGGCGGTGGTGGCCCTTTGCTCCGCGCCTTGCCCTTCTCTTCCGCCCTGGAGGGCGCCGCCCTGCGAACCGGCTCCTTCCTCGGCGCTGGAGGAGGATTGCGAAGCCTCGGAGGCGGCGGCGTCGCGCGGCGGGCCGGGGGTTGAGCCGCCTTCGGCGCCGTCGGGCGCTTATGCACCTCGAGCGGCTTCACGACGATCGATGGCGCGACGCGCTCGCGCCTGACTGCCGGAGGCTGCGGCGGCTCTCGGCGCTGCACCGGTGGCACGATGACCGGACCGGCCGGTGCCTTCGTGCAGCGACCTCCGATACGGCGCTCGCCAGGCGGGCAAGGGGTGAGCCCGCCTCCGGTCGAGAGGACGCGCGGCACACAGCGGCCGGCCGCGTCCTGCACCATGCGGCCTGGGCAGAGGCGGTCCGGAGCGACGCAGCGGTTGGTATGCGTGCGGCGGACGAGGCCCGGTGGGCAAGGCTCGCCGGAGAGAGGCCGGCAACGGCCTGCCACGGGATCGAATGGGGCGTTGAGCGGGCACGCCACCGGCGGGCAGCGGCCACTGGGAAGGCGTGCGCGGCCATCCGGGCAGCGCGGCAGCTCCACCACGGGCCCGGTGCCCGGCCGTGGCCCGCAGATGCCGGACGGAAGGCGGACATGTCCCGGACGGCACGGCTCGGCGACGACCGGCACGCGGCAGGCGCCATCCCGCCACCGCTGGCCGGCGGGGCAGCATCGGCCGTCGGGCTGGCGCCGCCAGGGATCGTGACACCCGGATACCGGCGGAACGCGGCAGGTGCCGAGCGAGGCGAGCCAAACGGTGCCACGCGGACAGCAGCCGCCGTCGGGAGCGAGGCGGGCGGTGTCCCAGCACACGGGCCGGGTGCGGCAGGCGCCGGTCGCGGGGTCGTAGGGGGCACTCAAGGGGCAAGGGCAGCGACCGCCGGCCAGCGGCAGACGGCCGTTCGCGCAGGTGAGAGACACCGGCGGAGACGAGGCCGGCGCAAACGCGCCTGCCAGCGGCAAGAGGGCAGCGGCCGGCGGCAGCGGCCTCGCCGGGCTCGCCAGCTTTCCGAGCTTCACGGCGGCGCACGCCGGATGGGCCACGGCGATCGCCGCATCCTTGGCCGGTGGCTGCGCCGCCGCGAGCAAGTCCGCGACGAGGCCGGGCTTTCCGGCAACGCCCGCATCCAGCACCGCGAAACAGTTGACCGCGATTGCCGGGCTATTGGCCGGCATCGCCACGGTGACGGCGTGCGTCAGGCTCTCGCCAGCAACGAGGGTAACCTTGGTGAGGCACGAGAGCGGCAGCGCGGCCGGCGGTGTGGCACAGGCGAGTGGCGGCTCGATCTTGACGATCGGCAGGCTGGCCGGTGCTCCTCCAAGTTTCAGGTGGTCGGCCAGCAGCACGTCGCCCTCGAACGGCTCGGTGCCCGCATTGGTGAGTGTGAGCTGGAACGTGCAGCCCTGCCCAGGCTCGCAGTGCGCCGGGCCGGTCTTCGAGACGAGCAGGCCGGTGCCACCCTCGGCGCACGCCTTGCCCTTTCCGGCCGGGTGATCGATCGACACGCAGTTGCGGAAGCCGAAATTGCCACCGGCTGCCAGACCGAGGAGGTCGAAGGCCAGCACGATCTCGCGCGCGGCGCCAGGGGCCAGCATGGCCGCGGGCAGCTTGCAGGCGAATGCCCCGGCCGGCGTCGGGCCGCAAGCCCATTCGGTGCCGTCCGGAAGCGCCTCGGCAACGGGAACGAGCCCACCCTTGCCGGGCCCGATCAGGATGCGCGTCTCGTCGAGCAGCGACACGATGCCATCGGCCGCCGCGTCGCCCGTGTTGCGCACGCGGATGGTGCAGCGGACGCGCCCGCCGAGCGGAGCGGTGCGGCAGCTTTTCTCGACGACGAGGTTCGGCCCCTTCGACCATACCGGGATCTCCACCCGATCGGCCGAATAGGTGACGCTGCCCTTGCACGGACCATAGATGGCGACGTTGCCAACGTGGCCATGCACCTCCGCCTCGGCGTAGCTGGCGTCGTAGTCGACGTACCAGGCCTCGAATGGCGGCTCGTTGGCGGGCCGCACCCGGCTTTTGTAGATGCCCTGCAGGCCATCGACGAGGCGCGGCCCCCCGCGCGCGACGCGAACGATGTCGCTACCCGCGCGCAAGCGCTCGCCGCTTGTCCACAAGGTCTGGCGGCAGCGGTCGTAGTCGATGCGTCCGAAACGGTCGTAGCCGTAGTTGAGCGCAACGCCACCCGCGCCGCCACGATGCTCGGACGGGAGGCCGACGGCATACTCCTCGGCTGTTTCGCTCCATCGGCGCTCGGCATCGCTCCAGGCGTAGCGCAGCACCGGCGCCTCCTGGGGGCGCATGAACGTGTCGTAGTCGTAGCTGCCGAGCGGCGCGCCCCGCAGCGCCAGATACATGACGCCCGGCCCGTCGAGAACGAGCCCCGAGATCTGGCTGTCCGGCGGTGCGTCCTTGACCTGCACCTCGAGGCGCGCGTCTCCTGCGAAGCTGCCGTCTGGCGCCAGGGGCACCGACCAGACCGCCGGCCCCTCGGCGACGGCGTAGTAGAGGCGGCCGCCTTCCACCGCGAGGCCCCACACACGACGTTCCGGTGTGGCAAAGCCCCAGGTCTCGGGGGCCTCGGTGTTGAAGGTCGCCTCGGTGCGATCGGTTCGCGAGGCGGGATCGTAGGGGACCGGGGCCAGCCCGGCCGCGCCCCGCCCCTCGGTGCCGTGATCGAAGGTGTCGATCAGCCGGCCCGTGAGATCGAGGCGCCAGACGAGGCCCGTCTCGAGGTCCGACGCATAAAGGTGTCGCGAGCCGGGGTCGAAGGCGATGCCGCCGAGACCCGCACCGGAGTTCTCGAGGTCGCCATTGCGGATGTCGGCGAAAAGCGTGACGGCTCCGGTCCGCCCGTCGATCCTCCAGACGCTTCCCGGTCCACCCCCTTTGGCGTCGCCGAACTGTCCCGGCATCCAGGTGGCGCCGGGCCGGCCAGTGATGATGCGCTGCGGCTTGCCGTCGGCTCCCGGTGCTACGAGCTGCAGCCCGTGCACCGACGTCGCTCCGAGATACACGTTGGGCGGCCCCGCCCCATCCGTGCCGTCGCCGTCGAAGGCGATGCCGAACACGTGGCCGATGTCCTTGGCCTTGACGACGTGGCGGACGGGGGCGTCGGAGAGCTGGCCTTCCGGGCCGCCGCCGAGCTGCGTCAGGTCGAACACGCGGACCGTGACACCCTCGGGATCGATCATGGTGCGGTCGAGGGGGTGGACGTCGGGGGGAAGATCCTGGCCCGGCGCGCGGGTGGCGGCAAAGCCGGTCGCCACCGCATCGCCACGCCGCACGATGCCGTCGGCAGGCCTCGTCTGTGGCGGTGCCTGCGGCTCCGGGCCGGTCTGGGCTCCGGCGGTCGATCCGAGCGCAACGAGCACGGCGATCGCCAGCCCCAGCCGGAGCGCGGCGAGCCTGCGAATACAGCGAGCCGGCATGAGAGAACGATGCCTCGTGCAAGAATTGAGGGACGCAGGCGCGACGCGCCACTCCGTCGCTACATTCCCCCAAGGCTATAGCATGCACGATGAACGCTGACCGGCTGTGGTGTCGGCTCACCCACATTTGAACGGTGAATACTCCAATGCCGAGGCCGCTCGAGGCACGCCGCGTTCAGGGCTCAGGTGCGCACGGCCGACGCCAGCCGCTGCAGGAAGCCGTCGACGGCCGCCTTGTCGATCCAGCGCAGCACCGCGACGAGGTCGCGCTCGGGATCGACCCAGACGAGATTGGTGCCGGCGCCCATCGCCGAGACGCAGGCCTCGCTCCACGCGGCGCGGCGACCTTTCCCGCGATTGAGCCACCACAGAAAGCCGTAGCCGCCATTGGTGGGGGAAGGCGCAAGCATCTCCGCCATATAGCCTGCAGGCAGCAACTGCCTTCCGCCCCAATTGCCACCGCGGGCCACCAGCAGGCCCAGCCGGGCGAGATCGCGGGCGCCGATGAGCATGCCACCG
>JBFWQN010000103.1:0-12648 GCA_050249405.1 Hyphomicrobiaceae bacterium
CAGCCGCTGAAGCGATGCCGCGACACCGTCAAGAAGGCCGCGAGATGGACTCCACCCATAGTCCCGACGGCGCAATTGTCGGTGGCCAACGGCCGGCTCTACAGCGGAGGGACAAGCGCATCGTCGGCAGTTGGTGGCAGCCTTGGATGGTGTCCTGGCTGCAGGTGCTGCCGCTGACGATCGTGCTTGTCGCCATGTTTGTCTTGCCGGCTTTCATATTCGTCGTCGTCAGCTTCTTCGATTACGACCGGACGGGCATCTACCCGGCATTCCTGCTCGAGAGCTACCGGGAGGTGTTCACGAGCGCCTCCACGTTCCGCGTCTATGCAAGCACCTTCAAATTCGCCGGCATCGTCTGGGCTGCTACTCTGTTTCTGGGGTTCAATATCGCCTATTTCCTGATCTTTCACGTGCGCAGCAAGACGTGGCGAGGCGTCCTTTTCATCTTGTGTGCGTTGCCGTTCTTCACGTCGGCGATCATACGGACGATCGCGTGGATCCCGTTTCTCGGACGTAACGGCGCGTTCAACCAGACCGTGATGGGACTCGGCCTGACGGCCCGCCCACTCGATTTTCTTCTGTTCTCGGATTTCGCCGTCGTGGTTGCATACGTGCATCTCTATACGCTGCTGATGATCGGGCCGATCGCGAACTCGCTGGCCAAGATCGACAAGTCGTTGATCGAGGCGGCGCGCGACGCGGGAGCCAGCCGGTGGCAGACGATGAGCAACGTCGTCATACCCTTGTCCAAGACCGGCATAGCGCTCGGTTCCGTTCTGGTGACGACCCAGGTGATGGGTGACTTCTTTGTCGTCCGCCAGATGAGCGGCGGGCAAAGCGCCTCGATCGTCTCGGCGCTCTCGATCGAGATCCAGGCCATGCAGTATCCCCCGGCCGCTGCCAATGCCGTCGTCCTGGTGCTTATTGTTGCGATCATGGTCGGCTGCATGATGCGCGTCGTGGATGTGCGTCAAGAGTTGCTGAAATAGGAAGGTTTCGACATGGCTGCGAGGCCCGCGAGCTCGAATCCGATCGATGCCAGGCCGTGGACATTCTACGCCCTCGGCACTTTGCTCGTTGCATACATGATGTTTCTCTATGGGCCGATGGTGGTGATCTACGTGCTGTCATTCCAGGGCCCCGAGGGTGGGGTGACGTTCCCGATGGTCGGAGTGTCGCTGGAATGGTTCCGCGATATCGGCCGCAAGGGCCAGATGGCCAACATTCCGCCGGCCTTCGGCCGCTCGATGGCGCTGGCCTCGCTCGTCAGCGCGCTTACGGTGTGCATGGCGGTGGCTGGAGCGCTCGCGTTTCGGAGGAAGTTTCCGGGCGCTGGAGTCATTTTCTATATCGTGATCGCGAGTCTCGTCATGCCGGGACTTCTGGTCGGCTTCGGCATCGGGCTTGCTTTCCAGTTTCTCGGCCTGCAACCGGGCGCTTTCACGTCGGCGCTCGGTGCCCAGCTGACCTGGACGCTGCCATTCGGCCTGCTTGCCATGTTTGCGGTCGTGAACCGTTTCAATCGGTCCTGGGAGGAGGCAGCGACGGACCTCGGTGCATCGTCGTTCCAACGGCTCATCCATGTCACGCTGCCCATCCTGCTGCCGGGCATTCTTGGCGTGGCGCTCAGCGCCTTTACGCTGTCCTACGACGAGTACGCCCGCACGACGCTCACGATCGGCTCGCACAACACGCTGCCGCTGGAAATCTATGCGCTGATCTCGAGCGCGACCTCGCCGACACTGTTCGCAATCGGAACACTGACGACGTTCGTTTCTCTGATGCTGATCGTGCTGGCGATCGTCCTGTCCATCCATCTCAATCGGGTCCGCCGCAGGGGCGGCGACGCTCTGGCTTTGACGAAGGAGTGATCGCATGGACCGCAGGTTCGACGTCGAGCTGATCGCGATGACCAAGCGCTACGGTGACACGGTCGCCGTCGACAGCATCTCGCTGCGGATACCGAAGGCGAGCTATACCTGCCTTCTCGGCCCTAGCGGCTGCGGGAAGACGTCGACGCTCCGCATGATTGCGGGGCATGAAGGCATCAGCGAAGGCGACCTGCTGATCGACGGCCGCAACGTGACCGATATGCCGCCCGCCGCCCGCGGAACGGCGATGATGTTCCAGAGCTACGCTCTCTTTCCCCACCTCACCTGCCTCGACAACGTGGCCTTCAGCCTCAAGATGCGTGGCATGGCGAAAAGTGCTCGCCACGAGCAGGCGCTCAAGATGCTCGAGCTGGTGCAGATGGCCGGCTTGGCCGGCCGCTACCCGGCACAGCTCTCCGGCGGCCAGCAGCAGCGTGTCGCGCTGGCACGTGCGCTGATCATGAAACCGCGCGTCCTACTTCTGGACGAGCCGCTGTCGGCGCTCGATCCGTTCCTGCGCGTGCGCATGCGCGAGGAGTTGAAACGCCTGCAGCGAGAGCTCGGCATATCGTTCATCCATGTCACCCACGCGCAGGACGAGGCCATGGCACTGGCCGACCTCATGGTCGTAATGGATGGCGGCCGTATCCAGCAGGCAGGTGCGCCGCGCGACGTTTTCGAGAAGCCCGCCAACGCCTTCATCGCGCGCTTCATCGGCGGCCACAACGTGCTGCCAACGGAAGCCGGGTTGATCGCGGTCCGCGCGGATCATTGCCGGCTGGAGCCGCCAGGCGGCAGCCGGGGCATGCGGGGCCGCGTCTCGAACGTGGAGTACCAGGGCCCCATGGTGCGCGTGGCATTCACGACGGAAATCGGCGTCGAGGCTGCCGCGCTGATCCCCGACCACGTTTTTCATTCGAGCCCGGTGGCACCCGGCGATGTGCACAACATGGTGTGGCCGGACGCCCAAGTCCACGCCCTCGCCGCCTAGGTGCGAAGGACGGCTGCTTGCGTTGCAGGTGTCACTTTTTGGGGCGCCATTCAGGCCTTGCGTGCAGGTGTGCTGATATCCATCAGCTTTCATCGCCTCAGTCGGCCCAACGTGGCGGCCGCCTCTCGGGGCACTGCTCCCTTGGCCCGGGTGGCATAGCCGGCACGACTGAGAGCTACGCCCGCCTGATCACGGTCGACCATCGAGGATACAAACCGACATTTCGGAACGTCGTCCAATTGAGCGTAAGCACTTTTTTGTGACGTAGCGCTTGCACAGGGCATGGCCTTTGCGTATGTTGACCTTGCTCATGATCATCTCAACTCTGAGAGTGGATCCTTGTGATCCGCTCTTTTTGTTGTTTCTGGGTCGTGGAGAGCAAAGCTGCCAAAATCGCCGAACGAGGTAGGCTCTGTGAACGGGCCGGAGGCCGAAGCACGCGTCAGCGAGGACCGCTTCATCAGGGAGACCGGTGCAGCCGCGGCGATAGCCGAGCTGGCGGAGCCGGTGCTGGAAGGGCTGGGCTTTCGCCTGGTCCTGGTGCGCATACTCTCCGGTCAGGGCATGGTGGTCGAGATCATGGCCGAGCGGCCCGACGGCAGCATGACGATCGACGACTGCCGGGCCGTATCGCTGGCCCTCTCGCCGGTGCTCGACGTGCACGATCCGGTGCCGAGCAGCTATCGCCTGCAGGTTTCCTCCCCGGGCATCGACCGGCCGCTCGTACGGCCATCCGATTTCGATCAGTGGGCGGGTTTCGAGGCCAAGCTCGAGCTCAAGGAGCTCGTCGATGGCCGGCGCCGCTTTCGCGGCATCCTCGAGGGGTTCGAGGACGGCGAGGTCAGGATCGAGGTGGATCTCGGCAAGGATCAGGGCGTAAAGCTGTTGGGCTTGCCCGTCTCGCTCGTCGGCGAGGCGAAGCTCGTGCTCACCGATGCCTTGGTGCGTGAATCTCTCGGGCGCAGCAAGCGGGCGTTGTCCGAGCTCGAGGAGGCGCAGGCCATCGCCAGCGCAGAGGCCGGTTTCGCCGCGGGCGAAGGTTCCGCAACGGCGGCAGCTGGCGCAGCCTCCGAGGCGGACAGCAAGCCCGCGGAGCGGCGTCGCGGCAAGAGCGCAGCTCCCGCTCGCAGCGCCCGTGGCGCGCGGCGCGGCAGATAGTCATTTCGATCGGGTCGTAAGGAAGGTTTCAGGCATGTCCCAGGCCGGTATCAGCGCCAACCGTCTCGAGCTGCTGCAGATCGCCGACGCGGTCGCGCGTGAGAAGACGATCGACCGGAAAATCGTCATCCAGGCCATGGAGGACGCGATCCAGAAGGCCGCCAAGGCGCGCTATGGCCAGGAGAACGACATTCGCTGCGCCATCGATGCGCGCACCGGCGAGACGAGGCTGACACGCGTGGTCACGGTTGCCGATCCCGTGGAGAACGAGAGCCAGCAAATCTCCGTCGCCGATGCGCAGCGCAAGAAGCCGGGCGCGGTGGTCGGCGATACGTTCACTGAGACGCTGCCGCCGCTCGATTTCGGGCGGGTCGCCGCGCAGAATGCCAAGCAGGTCATCTTCCAGAAGGTGCGTGAGGCCGAGCGGGACCGCCAGTTCACCGAGTTCAAGGACCGCATCGGCGAGATCGT
Source organism: Hyphomicrobiaceae bacterium (assembly GCA_050249405.1). GTDB lineage: Bacteria > Pseudomonadota > Alphaproteobacteria > Rhizobiales > Hyphomicrobiaceae. The sequence continues at coordinate 4,492 of JBFWQN010000103.1, forward strand.
CAACGGCACCGTCAAGCGGGTCGAGTACGGTAACGTCATCGTCGACCTCGCCAAGGCCGAGGGCATCATCAGGCGCGACGAGATGATCCCGCGCGAGAACGTCCGCCTCGGCGACCGCGTCCGCGCCTACGTCTACGACGTGCGCCGCGAGCAGCGCGGCCCGCAGATTTTCCTCTCCCGCGCACGCCCCGAGTTCATGATGAAGCTGTTCGCGATGGAGGTGCCGGAAATCTACGACGGCATCGTCGAGATCAAGTCCTGCGCACGCGATCCCGGCTCCCGCGCCAAGATCGCGGTGATCTCCAAGGACAGCTCGGTCGATCCGGTCGGAGCCTGCGTCGGCATGCGCGGCCAGCGGGTGCAGGCCGTGGTCAACGAGCTTCAGGGCGAGAAGATCGACATCATCCAGTGGAATGACGACGCGGCAAGCTTCATCGTCAATGCCCTGGCGCCGGCCGAGGTCTCGAAGGTGGTGCTCGACGAGGACTCGAATCGTATCGAGGTGGTGGTCGACGAGCGGCAGCTGTCGCTCGCCATCGGACGGCGTGGCCAGAACGTGCGCCTCGCTTCGCAGCTCACCGGTTGGGACATCGACATCCTCACGGATACCGAGGAGAGCGAGCGGCGCCAGAAGGAGTTCAACGAGCGCACGCAGATGTTCATGGAGAAGCTCGACTGCGACGAGCTCATCGCCCAGCTGCTCGCCACCGAGGGCTTCTCCTCCATCGAGGAGGTCGCCTTCGTCGATCCAGCCGAGATCGCCCAGATCGAGGGACTTACGGAGGAATCCGCCGCGACCATCCAGAGCCAGGCGCAGGAGTATCTCGCCCGTATCGAGGCCGAGCGCGACAAGCGGCGGCGGGAGCTCGGCGTCGCCGACGAGGTAGGGCAAGTGCCCGGCGTCACGTCCGCCATGCTGGTGGCCCTCGGGGAGAACGGTGTGAAGTCGGTCGAGGACTTGGCCGACTGCTCGACCGACGACCTGCTGGGGTGGACAGAGCGCAAAAAGGAGAAAGACGCCGAGCCGATCCGTCACAAGGGTTTCCTCGAGGGACTCGATCTCGGCCGCGCCGAGGCCGAGCAGGTCATTCTCGAGGCGCGCGTCGCCGCAGGCTGGATCAAGGCGGAGGACCTCGCGCCTCCGGAGCAGGCCGATGGCGAGGAGCCATCCGATAGCGAGGCAAGTGCGGGCGAGGCCGGCGACAATCCGGCACCGGCCCAGGCCTGACGGCGATGTCGGCGGGAGGCAGAAGCAGGAACCCATGGATCGACCCGATCCAGCTCAGGAACGACCGCAGGACGCCACGTGCGGCCGGCCCGAAACCGGCAGCGAGCCGGTGGCGGCCGACGATTCGTGCGACGACGGTCGCCCTGCTGCCCGCCACGTTCCCGAGCGGACCTGCGCTGTCACGCGTGCCAGGCTTCCGTCGTCCGAGCTGATACGGTTCGTTCTTTCGCCCGACGGCACCGTCACGCCTGACGTTGCCCATCGCCTCCCAGGTCGAGGTGTATGGGTCGCGCTGGACCGGCCCACAGTCGAGAAAGCGGCGGCGAGCAACGCCTTCGCGCGTAGCCTGAAGCGCCCCGCGCGCGTTCCCGACGATCTGGCCGACACAGTCGACCGCTTGCTCAGGGCCCGTGCGGCCCAGGCCCTGGCGCTCGCCAACAAGGCCGGGCTGGTCGTCGCCGGCTTCGCCAAAGTCGACGCGGCTGTCGGCTCTGGCCGCCTCGCAGCCCTCGTTCACAGTCGCGAGGCTGCCCCTGACGGCACCTCGAAGCTCGATGGGCGACTGCGCTCGATCGAGCGCGAGCGGCACGGCCGAGACGACGAATCGAGTGCCGGAACAACGACCTGCGGCACCGTGAAGCCCGACGCCGCTCGGGCTGTCGTCGTCGATCTGCTCGGCGGAGACGAATTGAGCTTGGCCTTGGGACGCGAGAATGTGGTACATGCTGCGGTGATCCAAGGCGGCGCCGCGCGATATTTCCTGACTGAGATCGTACGCCTCGGGCGTTATCGATCGAGTCCTCCTGCTGCCGCTGGCCGGCCGCCCCGCAAGACGATCAACACGGAACAGGTATGAGCGAAACGAAGGAAACGACCGATCGCCGTCAGGGCGCGGCACCCCGCAAGCCGGTGAGCGCTCAGCGCACCGAGCAGTCCGGGCACGTGCAGCAGAACTTCAGCCACGGCCGCAAGAACGTGGTGGTGGTGGAGCGCAAGAAGACGCGCACCATCAACGTGCCTGGCAAGGAGGGCGCGGGTGCCGGCGGCGGTGCTGCTGCGGGCCGGGCCGGTGGTCCACAGCGCGGCGGCCAGGGCGGTCGCGGCGGCCTTTCCGTGGGCGAGGTCGATAAGCGCGCGCAGGCCGTCCTTCTCGAGCGCAAGCGCCAGGAGGAGGAGGCCAAGCAGCGCGCCATCGAGGCCGAGGCCCGCCGCAAGCTCGAGGAGGAGGAGGCCGAGCGCCGCCGTCTCGAGGACGAGGAGCGCCGCAAGGCCGAGGAGGAGGAGGCCCGCAAGGAGGCCGCTCGCATCGCCGCGGGTGGCGCCCCGGCGCCGGTTCCCGTGCCGCCAGCTGCTCCCGTCGCGCAGGCAACCGCCGAGCCCGCTCCGGCAACCGGCCGAGGCCAGTCAGGCGCAACGGCGCGCCCTGGTGCGGGCGGCGCCCCGCAACGCGACGCTCGCCGCGATGGCGCGGCCGCGCCCGCGGGCCAGAAAGGTGCACCCGGCGCCGCTCCGGCGACAAAGGCCGGAGGCACGCTTGGTGCCCCGGGCACTGTTGCCCGCCGCCGCCCGATCGAGGAGGAGGAGGAGGAGAAGCGCGGCAAGCCGGGAAGCCCCGGCGCCCGGACGCCGAAATCGCCCGTCAAGGTCGACGACCGGCGCGAGCGGGGCCGTCTCACCGTCGACAAGCTCCTCAACGACGAGCAGCGCGAGCGTTCGCTCGCCTCCCTGCGCCGCAAGCGTGAGCGTGACGCGCGCCGCGCGTCGGGCCAGCCGCAGTCTCGCGACAAGATCATGCGCGAGGTCACCATCCCGGAGGTCATCACCATCCAGGAGCTGGCCAACCGTATGTCTGAGAAGGCGGTCGACGTCATCCGCCTGCTCATGAAGCAGGGGGCGATGCACACGATCAACGACGTCATCGACACCGATACGGCCGAGTTGATCGTCACCGAATTCGGTCACACGCCGAAGCGCGTGTCGGAGGCCGACGTCGAGGAAGGCTTCATCCGAGCCAAGGACACCGACGAGAACCTGGAGCCGAGGGCTCCAGTAGTCACCATCATGGGCCACGTCGACCACGGCAAGACGTCGCTTCTGGATGCCATCCGCCAGGCCAACGTCGCCTCCGGCGAGGCCGGCGGCATCACGCAGCACATCGGCGCCTATCAGGTGACCCAGGACGGCAACGCGATCACCTTCATCGACACTCCGGGCCACGAGGCGTTCACCGCCATGCGGGCTCGCGGTGCCAAGGTGACCGACATCGTCGTGCTCGTGGTCGCTGCCGACGACGGCGTCATGCCCCAGACGGTCGAGGCCATCAATCACGCCAAGGCGGCGGGCGTCCCGATCATCGTGGCCATCAACAAGATGGACAAGCCCGGCGCCGATCCGACCCGGGTTCGCACCGACCTGCTCCAGCACGAGATCGTCGTGGAGAGCATGGGCGGCGAGACCATCGACGTGCCGGTCTCGGCACTGAAGCGGACCGGTCTCGATACCCTGCTCGAGGCGATCAACCTTCAGGCAGAGGTGCTCGAGCTCAAGGCCAACCCCCAGCGGTCGGCGGAAGGCTTCGTCATCGAGGCCAAGCTCGAGCGCGGCCGCGGTCCGGTGGGCACCCTGCTGGTTCAGCGAGGCACGCTCCACATCGGCGATATCATCGTCGCTGGCTCGGCCTGGGGCCGCGTGCGTGCTCTGATCAACGAGCAGGGCAAGAACGTCGTATCGGCGGGCCCGTCGGTGCCGGTCGAGGTGCTCGGCTTCGATTCGGCTCCCGAGGCCGGCGACCAGTTCGCCGTCGTCGAGAACGAGGCCCGCGCCCGCGAGATCACCGACTATCGCGTCAGGAAGCGGCGCGAGACGCTCGGCTCCGCCAGCACGTCTCGCACGCTCGAAGGCATGATGCAGCAGCTCAAGGAGGCTGGCCGGAAGGAGTTCCCGCTGGTCATCAAGGGCGACGTGCAGGGCTCCGTCGAGGCCATTCTCGGCTCGCTCGCCAAGGTCGGCAACGACGAGGTCATGGCCCGCATCGTCCACTCGGGCGTTGGTCAGGTCACGGAATCGGACGTCTCGCTGGCGGCCGCATCGAAGGCGATCATCCTCGGCTTCAACGTGCGCGCCAACGTCCAGGCCAAGCAGGCCGCGGACCAGCAGGGCATCGAGATCCGCTACTACTCGATCATCTACGATCTGGTGGACCAGGTGAAGGCGGCCATGTCGGGCCTGCTCGCGCCGACGACCAAGGAGAACTTCCTCGGTTACGCCACCATCAAGAAGGTGTTCGACATCTCGAAGCAGGGCAAGGTTGCCGGTTGCGTCGTCACGGAAGGCAAGGTCGAGCGCGGCGCCAAGGTGCGTCTGCTCCGCGACAAGACCGTCATCCACGAGGGTACGCTCTCGATCCTGAAGCGCTTCAAGGACGACGTGAAGGAAGTGCCGGTCGGCCAGGAATGCGGCATGGCCTTTGCCAACTACCAGGACATCCGCGAGGGCGACGAGATCGAGTGCTTCCAGGTCGAGACGATCGCGAGAACGCTCTGAGGCTTTCGTCATGGCACCGCCGTTCGTGGTGCGACGCTACGCGACCGGGGAGGCGGGGATGCTACGGCATCTCCGCCTTTCTGCCTTGCAGGAGACACCCGAGGCGTTTGGCGTCGGCTACGGGCAGGAGTCCGCAAGGCCCTTCGCATTCTGGGAGGAGTGGATCGCGGGCAGTGCGCCGTTCGGCATCTTCGCAGGTGGACAGGCGGCCGGGCTCGCGGGGTTCTGGCAAAGCACCGCGACCAATCTGGCTCATCGCGGCTCGCTCGGCGCCATGTTCGTCGCTGCGCCCCTTCGCGGCACGGGGGCAGCGGCCGCCCTCGTCGAGGCCGTGCTGGCGCTCGCGCGCACGTGCGTCGCGCAAGTGCACTTGTCGGTCAATGTCGACAATCTGCGGGCGCGTCGGTTGTACGAGCGCCTGGGTTTTCGTGAGTATGGCCGGGAGCCCGCGGGCTTGCGCTACGCCGGCATCGACCATGACGTGCTCTTGATGGTGCGCATGCTCGACCGCCGCAACAGCGGCTGAGGCGCGCCCGGGAGCCTCTACCACCGATCACCCATCGCTGCAGGCGATTGCCTCGTCATCATCATGACCGACTGTAAAATGCCGATCTAAGCATATGTCGGCATTACCTATTTTACGAACCCCTTCAAGCCGCTGTTAACCCTCGCCAGCTATTGTCCCGAGATCGGCACCGGCGAATGCGGAGTAAAAAAATGAGCAGGTTCTGGAACGCGCTTGTCACGTCGGGTCTCATGGCACTCGGCCTCGCCGGACTCGCGGGAACCGCCGCCGAGGCCCGCCCCGCCCCCAAAATGGCGAGCGACAAGGCCGCCGTCGTTCATTCGGTCGAAGCCTTCAGGGCAGCGATGATTCGCGCCGATGGACGCACGTTGACACGTCTCGCCGCCCCGACCCTCTCGTTCGGACACTCGAACGGTCTCGTCCAGACCCGCGAGCAGTTCGTGCAGAGCGTGGTGGGGAAGAAAGAAATCTTCCGCAAGATCAAGCTCGTCGGACAGAAGGTGACGGTCGTCGGCCGGACCGCGGTGTCGCGGCACGAGTTCCACGCCGACATCCTGCTGGCAGGCAAGCCGCTCAACGTGAAGCTCAAGTGCATCGAGGTGTGGGACAAGACCGCGACTGGCTGGCGGCTCGTCTCGCGTCAAGCCTACAAGACCAGCTGAGCCACAGAAGCGCCCGCCACGGTACACGTGCTGCACCTGGCACAGAGAAGCGCAATCTCCAAACAGCGGCTGCCTCCCGAGGCACGCCGCCGCTGGCGCTGCGATAGCGATGGGGTGCCACTACCGGCGGACGGACACTAACGTTAGGATGCGCTCCTTTCCTTCCGAGGGGGCGTCTTGCGCTCATGGTCTGGCCGGCAACACGAATATTGATCGACGGCCTGCACGAGCGTCCGCTCGCGCGGGCGGTGCTGCTCGCGTGCGCCCTCGTGCTGGTGCCGCTCGTCTGGATCGCGCTTCGCCTGCGCGGTGGGGCGGGCCTCGGAGCAGCCCTGGTCTCGTCCGGCAACCGGCCAGCTGACGCGCCCGCCCTGCGTGACCTCCAGCGCCTTGGCGCCATCGTCAACCGCGCGGCCCGCATGACGCTGCTGCCTGCCACATGCCTGGCGCGCGCGCTCGTGCTGCGCTGGATGCTGGCCAGAGTTGGGGTCGATGCGCGCTTGGTCATCGGTGCCAAGCCTGCAGGCGACCGCCTCGCCGCGCACGCCTGGATCGAGGTCGACGGCAAGCCGATCAACGAGCGGGGCGACGTTGGCCGCGAGTTCGCGCCGCTGGCCTACGCCTCGCGTATCGCGCCGTTCTGACATGAGCGGCCTTCTCGCCCTGCTCCGCCTTGACGGCGCCCCGGTGGGGGATGACGCTCTGGCTCGAATGGCGGCCACGCTCGTCCAGCGGGGCCCGGAGGCGACGCGGCTATGGCACGATGGCCGGGCGGGCCTCGGCCACACGCTGCTTGCGACCACGCCCGAGGCGGCGCGCGAGCCGATGCCCTTCCGGCACGCGGCGACAGGATGCGTGATCACCGCCGACGCGCGCCTCGACAACCGCGACGAGTTGCTGCCCTTGCTGGGCCTCGCCGACCGAAAGGACACCTGCGGCGACGGCGAGGTCTTGCTCGAGGCTTACCTCAAATGGGGGCCTCCCGGGCTCGCGCGCCTTCTCGGAGACTTCGCGTTCGTGCTCTGGGACCCGCGGCGGCAGGCGCTCATCGCGGCCCGCGACGTGTTCGGCATGAGGCCACTCTGCTGGCACCGGTCGGACCGCCTGCTGGCCATCGCCTCGGAGCCCAAGGCCATTCTCGCCCTGCCGGAGGTGCCGCGCGAGATCGACATCGGACGAACGGCCGACTTCCTCATTCCCGAGCTGGAGGGCATCGACAAGACGAGCACCTTCTGGTGCGGCATCGAGCGCCTGCCGCCGGCGCATGTTCTCGTCGCCGATGCGCGCGGCACAAGGATCGAGCGCTACTGGTCGCCGGAGGAGGTGGCGGAGCTGAAGCTCGCCTCATCGGCGGACTACGACGAGGCCTTCCTTGATCTGCTGGCGCAGTCTATCCGCGCTCGGCTGCGCAGCGTCGGGCCGGTCGCAGCCATGCTGAGCGGAGGCATGGATTCCGGGTCCATCGTCGCGGTCGCCTCGAAGCTGCTGCGTGAGGCGGACCAGCCGCCCCTTGTGACGTTCTCGGCCGTCGGCCCCGATCCGGCCACATGCACCGAGACGCGCCTCGCCCGCGCCACGGCCGCCCATTGCGGCACCGATGCGCATTTCATCAACTACGACGACCTCGGCGACCTGATGCCCGAGCTCGCCCACGCCATGGCCGCCAGCAGCGAGCCTTTCGATTACAACATGAGCTTGCCCTGCTCCGTGTTCATGAGCGCCAAGCGCAAAGGGCACAAAGTCGTGCTGAGCGGAGCGGCGGGGGACAACGTGCTCGATGCGGGGCTCTACGTGCCACGCCTGCTGCTGTCGGGGCGATGGCGGCAGCTCGTGCGGGTCGGAGCTGGGCTCGTCCGCTTCTGGGGAGCAGGCCCGGCTCGCAGCCTGCTCCTCGACCAGCTCTCGCCAGCCCTCGTTCCCCCACCGGTCTTCCGGCGCCTTCGCGCATGGCAATTCCACCGCTGGACGCGCAGTGCCATTGCACGAGGCGCCATCACGGCGGAGAGGGCGCGTCTCGCGCATTTGCCCGAGCGCTATCGCACGCTGCACGCCCGGTTTCCGATAGGCGTGCGCCATCCCTACGCGCTCGAGCGGTGGCAATGGATCGACCTGCCGTACCTCGTGATCGGCTTGGAGCGCTACGACCGCGTTGCTGGCGCCCAGGGAATCGAGCTCAGGGAGCCGTTCCTGGATCGCCG
>JBFWQN010000104.1:0-12400 GCA_050249405.1 Hyphomicrobiaceae bacterium
CTGGTCGACCGCTGGCATGTAATCCAGGCGGAGCTGACGAAGGCGCCACCGCAGCCGGTCTACGTCGCGCTGTCGAAGGAGTTCGCCGAGCTCGACCCGTTGATCGCGACCGTGAACGAGTTGCGCAAGGTGCGCGCCGAGAAGCGCGACCTCGAGGCCATGGCGCGCGACCCAGCGGCGGCGGGCGAGATGGCCGAGCTGGCCGAGGCCGAGCTCGGCGAGCTCGTGCCCCGGCTCGCGGCGCTGGAGCACAAGCTCAAGATCCAGCTTTTGCCGAAGGATTCCGCCGACGAGCGCAGTGCCATCCTCGAGGTGCGCGCCGGGACCGGCGGCGATGAGGCGGCGCTGTTCGCCGCCGACTTGTTCCGCATGTACACGCGCTATGCCGAGCTCAAGGGCTGGAAGGTGGAGCTGATCTCCCTCTCTGAGAACGATCTCGGCGGCTACAAGGAGGTCGTCGCCTCGATCACGGGCAAAGGCGTGTTCGCACGCCTGAAGTTCGAATCGGGGGTGCATCGCGTGCAGCGCATCCCGGTTACCGAGGCCGGCGGGCGCATCCACACCTCGGCCGCCACCGTCGCCGTGCTTCCGGAGGCCGAGGACGTCGACTTCGACATCAAGCAGGAGGAGCTGCGCATTGACCGCATGCGGGCCGGCGGCGCCGGTGGCCAGCACGTCAACAAGACCGAATCGGCCATCCGCATCACGCATCTGCCGACCGGCATCATGGTCGTCTCGGCCGAGAAATCCCAACACCAGAACCTGCGTCTCGCCATGCAGGTGCTGCGGTCACGGCTCTACGAGATGGAGCGCCAGAAGGCCGCCGACGAGCGGGCCCAGGCACGCAAGGACCAGGTGGGCTCCGGCGACCGGTCACAGCGCATCCGCACCTACAATTTTCCGCAGGGGCGGGTATCGGATCATCGGATCAACCTGACGCTGCACAAGCTCGATCAGGTGCTCGACGGGTCGGCGCTCGACGAGATCGTCGACGCGCTCATCACCGACCACCAGACCAGCCAGCTCGCACAGCTCGACGACAGAGCGCGGTCGTGACGGACACGCCAGTCGGCGAGCACGAGCGGGTGCGCGCCCTGGCGAGCGCGGCCACGGTGGGTGAAATCGTGACGGCCATGACGGCCGCATTCCGGGCAGCGTCACTCGATACGCCGGCGCTCGACGCCCGCCGCCTCACGGAGCACAAGCTCGGCCTTGCCGCCACCGATCTGCTCCGCGACCCCGGCCGCAGGCTCACGTCAGAGGAACGCTCGCGCCTCGTCCATGCCGCCAGCCGGCGCCTCGCTCGCGAGCCCGTATCGAGGATCGTGGGAGAACGGGCGTTCCACGGCCTCGACCTCGAGATCGGACCGGCCACGCTCGATCCGAGACCCGATACCGAGACGCTGGTCGACGGCATTCTCGCTCTCGTCGCCGAGGGAGCCGTGCCCGGCGGCGATGCACCCCGCATCCTGGACCTCGGAACCGGCTCGGGTGCGATCCTGCTGGCCTTGCTCACGCACCTTCCAAGCGCACGCGGGCTTGGCACCGACATCAGCCCGGAGGCCCTGGAGGTCGCCGGCCGCAATGCTCGACGACTGGGCCTCGCCGACCGGGTCCGCCTTGCTCCTGGCCGCTGGCTCGACGGCATTCGCGAAAGGTTCGAGATCGTCGTCTCGAACCCGCCCTACATTCCAGCTGCCGAGATCGACGCTCTCGAGCCCGAGGTGGCGCGCTTCGATCCCAGGGGGGCTCTCGATGGCGGTCCCGATGGGCTCGACGCCTATCGCGAAATTGCGCGAGGCCTGCCCGGTGTGCTCGTGCCCGGGGGGTGGACTGCGGTCGAGGTGGGCGCCGGCCAGAGCGAGCCGGTCGCCCGCATTCTCGCCTCCTCGCTCGGCACAGCGCCCTGCGATATGCTGACCTGGACAGACCTCGGAGGGATCGCCCGCTGTGTGGCTGTCAAGGCACGCGCCTGAGCAAACGCGCCGACGCCGGAGCGCCAGATTCACCATTCCAAAAAAAACGCTTGGATTTGACGTTCGAGCGCGCTAGCCTTTAGCCAAGCTAGATGCTGAGCGATTGCGAGCCGCCGAGTGCGATGTTGCTCGATCTTTCGCACATAAGCAAAGCAACCGCTAGGAGCGTGAGGGCTGCGACCGCGTATGTTCAGTGCGGTAGTCTGACCCCGCTCATTCCCGGATGACGCAAAGTCGGATTCGAGAGCGAAAGGCCTCGCCGTAAAGGTGGGCCGGCTGCAGCGAGAGCAGGCTCAGCTCGATCGTCACCACGAGTGGCGCGATCGAGCAGCAGACCGTGGGGCGAACGACGTGGGCGGATGAGAGAGCCCGGCTCGACATCGTCGAGCGATCCGACAGGCAGAGCATCTGAAGAACGGCGCCGGTCCCCTGCGATGGCTCGGGGCGGGGCAAGGATGATAGCAATGAAAAGTCGTGAGATTGGGAGCCCATGAGGCAGGGACAACAGCATCGGCGTGGCCGCAGTCGCAACAACGTGACCAACCACCACCCCGGCAATCGCAAGGGCCAGAACCCGCTCACGCGTAGCTTCGAATCGAACGGGCCGGATGTGAAGGTGCGTGGCACCCCGGCTCACGTCGCGGAGAAGTACCTCCAGCTCGCGAGGGACGCGCAATCCTCCGGCGACCACGTGCTCGCGGAGAACTATCTGCAGCACGCCGAGCACTACAACCGCATCATCCTGGCCTATCGCGAGCAGATGATGCAGCAGTCGGGCGAGATGATGAACGGCAACGGCCGCCATCAGGGCCCACGCCAGGACTTCGCCGAGGGTGATGATCAAGGACCGGACGACATGGGCGGTCCGGGCGACGACATGATGTCGGGCTTGGACCAGCCGATGTCGGGCCGCCATTCCATCGGCGACCAGCCGCGCGGCGACATGCAGCCGTCACACGACGACCAGCGACCGCAGCACCAGCAGCGGCAGGATCATAATCCACGGTTCCGCGACCGCCATCCGCGACAGGATCGGCACGACCGGCCCGAAGGATATGAGCGCCAGGACCGCGGAGAGCGGCATGGTGGCGATCGCGGCGGCTTCGACCGGAATCGCGAGCGGCCGTATCGGCACGGCGACCAGCCCGGCGGCGAGAGCCGCGAGATACGCATGCCGCGCGAGCCCCGCGAGGGGCGCGACTCGCGAGAGCCGAGAGAGATACGGGAGCCGAGAGAATTCCGCGAGCCGAGGGAGCCCCGCGAGCAGCGTGAGCACCGACCGGCCCAGCCCGAGATGACGCGCGAGATGCCGCCACCGCTCCCTCCCGCCATGCCGCCGCCGGAAGCTCCGGTCGTCGGTGAGGAAAGCCAGGCCCCCGTGCGTGGCGAGGGACAACCCCGCCGTCGCGAGCGCTTCGGCCTCGGCGCCGATCATCCTGACTTCCTGCGCCGGCCGGTACGCCGTCCGCGCCGGGAGGCCGAGCCCGATCTCGCTGCCGACGCGCCGCCGGTTGCGCCGCCGTCTGCGGACGAGCCGACCCGGGAGTAGGCGGGATCCCACTCAAGTGGAGCTTGTCGGACGCTGGCCAGAGCCAGCGTTCTCGCAGCCGAGGTCTGTGTCGGAATGTCCGATGCGTCCGCAGTCCTTACCGTCGATGGCCTGTCGGTGCTCGCCACCGCAGGCTTCGCGGATTACCGCCTGCTCGACAGTGGCCAGGGTCGCAAGCTGGAGCGTTTCGGCAAGATCGTGGTTGATCGCCCCGAGCCCCAGGCGCTCTGGCAGCGCCGGCTCGATGCCGCACGCTGGAGCGAGGCGCACGCCGTGTTCTCCGCCGAGGGCGAGGAGGAGGCCGGCAAGTGGCGCCTGGACCGGCCTGTGCCCGAGAGCTGGCCATTGCGCGTCGAGGGCGTGACCATGCTCGGCAGGCTCGCCGCATTCCGGCATCTGGGGCTGTTTCCCGAGCAGCTTCCCCACTGGCAGTGGATGGGGGAGGCCATCGGCCGCGCGAAGGCCAGCTTGCCCGGCGAGCGGCCGCGCGTGCTCAATCTCTTCGCCTACACCGGTGCCGCCTCGCTGATCGCCGCGCGGGCCGGTGCCGAGGTCGTGCATCTCGATGCCTCGAAAAAGGCCGTCGCCTGGGCCCGAGAGAACCAGGTCGCCTCCGGCCTCGCCGATGCGCCGATCCGCTGGATCGTCGAGGATGCCCGTAAATTCCTGGCGCGCGAGGTGCGGCGCGGCCGGACCTATCACGTCGTGCTCGTCGATCCGCCCAAGTTCGGTCGCGGCCCGGGCGGCGAGATCTGGGAGCTGTTCGAGCATCTGCCGCCACTCATGGCCGATTGCGCGCGCCTGCTCGATCCGGCCTGCGCTTCACTGGTGCTGACGGCCTATGCCATCCGCGCGTCCGCACTCGCGTTCGGGCAGCTGACGGCCGAGGTGTTGGGCACGCGCCAGGGGCGGCTCGACGTGGGAGAGCTGGCCCTTCGCGAGCACGAGGGCACGCGCGCGGTGCCGACGTCTCTATACACGCGCTGGACCAGCCACCATGCCGCCTGACGCGGCCGACCGCAACGACGGTGCCCGTGGTCCCGGTGGGGGACGTCGCGCCGTCACCAGCCTGCAGAACGACACGGTCAAGCTCGTCCGCTCGCTGGATATGCGCAAGGCCCGCCGGGAGAGCGGCCTGTTCGTCGCCGAGGGGGCCTCGGTCTTGATCACCGCGCGCGACAATGGTTGGCTGCCGCGCATCGTCGTCATGGGGCCGGGGGCAGCCGAGGCGAGCGTCGCCAACTTGATCGACGCCTGGGCAGAGGCCGCCGGCGCCGATCGCCTCGATGTCTCGGCCGCCGTGCTCGAGAAGCTCGCCCACAAGGACAATCCACAGAGCGTGATGGCGGTGCTGGCGCAGCGCTGGGCGCCTCTGCCTGAGCCGGAAGCGGTCGCCGGCGCCAAAGCCAGCGACCCGCCGCTGTGGATCGTGCTGGAAGGGGTGCGCGACCCGGGCAATCTCGGCACCATCTTGCGCACCGCCGACGCGGCCGGCGCGTCGGGCGTGATCCTCGCGGGCAACACGTGCGATCCCTACTCGCGCGAGGCCGTCCGGGCCAGCATGGGCTCCGTGTTCGCCATGCCGCTAGCCCGGACCGACTTGGCGGGGCTGACGGACTTGGCAGACCGCTGGCCCGGCGACGTTGTCGGCACCCATCTCGCCGGCCGGCTCGACTATCGCGACTCTGGCTACGCCGGACCCGTGCTGCTGGTGATGGGCAGCGAAGGCGCCGGCCTGTCGGAGGAAGCCGCAGCCGCCTGCCGCAAGCTCGTGCGCATACCGATGGCCGGCCGCCTCGACAGCTTGAACCTGGCCGTCGCCACCGCCTTGATGCTGTTCGAGATCCGACGGCCGTATCTCAGTCTCTGAGACCGATCAGGAAATCCGTTGACGGCCATCAACGCCCGGTGGCGTCGTCGCACTACCTTCTCCGCAGTCCCGCCCCACCAGCTCGGAAATCGGGGCCCGGATCGAGGGAGAACGATAGATGCTCAAGATCGCATTGGTCGTCTGGATCATTCTCGGCACCACGCTCGCCGGCACGGCCCTGGCCGTCATCGTCTCGGTGCCGCATCTGCTCGATCAGGGTATGCGGCTCATTCCGATCGCCTGCGGGGCTGCATTCGTCGCGGCGTTGCCACTCGCCTACCTGATCGCGTTGCAGATCGGTGGGTCGGCGCGGCAGCGATGACGGCGTGGCGCGGTCCGGACAATCAACGCTCTCGCGTGCCGTCGCGACTCTCGAGCCAACGCGGGCGACCGGCCGCCTGGCTCAGGCGATCCATGAGAATGGCAAGCAGAACGATGCCAAGGCCGCCGACGGCGCCCTGGCCGGCATCGGCACGCTGCAGACCGATGAGCACGGTTTCGCCGAGGCCCTTCGCTCCGATCATCGAGGCGATCACGACCATCCCGAGTGCCGTCATCACGGATTGATTGATGCCCGCCATGATCGAAGGACGCGCCAGAGGCAGCTCCACCAGCCACAGCGCGAGCCGTGGCGAAAGGCCGAGCGCACGGGCCGCGTCGCGCTCCTGATCGCTGATTGATCGCAGCCCCAGATCGGTGAGCCTCGCCACTGGCGGAACGGCGACGACGATCGTCGCGAGCAGGGCCGGAGCGGTGCCCAGCCCGAGGATCATCGCAGCGGGAATAAGGTAGACGAAGCTCGGGATCGTCTGCATCAAATCATAGACGATCCGGCTGATCTGCCCGAAGCGGCGATATCTGGCACCGGCAATGCCGAGCGGCAGCCCAATCGCGATCGCCGCCGCCACCGCGACGACCACCAGCGCCAGCGAGCGCATGGAATCGAGCCAGAGACCGAGCAGCCAGAGACACGCCAGAAGCCCGGCCATGGCGCCTCCGAACGGCCAGGAGCGAGCCGCGCGCCAGCCGAGCCCGGCGACGCACGCCATGAGCAGCCAGGGCGGCGCGAGGAGCAGCAGCCACTCGAGCCAGCGAACCGGCGCTGCGAGCGCCCTGCCGACGGCTTCCACACCGTCGGGGTCCACCTTGACGAGCCAATCGACCAGTTGATTGACGAGTTGGCGCAGGCTGGCGCCGAGCTCTCCGTTTTGCAGGTGTCACTCCCTCACAGCGCACCCGCCACGCGATTGGCGATCTCCTCCGGCAGCCAACGGCGCCAGAGCTCGGGCTTCTCTTTCAGAAAACGAGCGGCTGCCTGCTCGACCGGAATGCCGGCGGCCCGGCCCGCTGCCAGTGCTGCGGACGTGTCGGCCGCCGTCGAGCGATAGGCGCGTAGAAAGGCGGCAATGGCCGGAGCGCTTTCAACGAACCGCGCATTGGCGCCGATCACGACCTCCGAGACCGGGAAAGCCGTTGCCCGGTCCGGCCGTGGCTCGGCGAGCATTCTCGTCCAGACCTCACGGTCGAAGGCAGGCTCCTCGAGCCGCACCAGGTCGTGAGCCCCGACCAGCCAGCTCGGCGACCAGTGATAGAACACGACCGGCCGTCCGCGCTTCAAGGCCGCATCGATGGCAGCGACCAGCGCCTCGCTCGCGCCGGGCCGGACATTGGTGAAATGCGGCTCCAGGCCATAGGCCACGAGCTTCTTGCTGTTGACCAGCTCACACTGCCAGCCGGGCACGCAATTGTAGAATAGGCCTTTGTCTGGATTGTCCGGATCGGCGAACAGGGATTTGTGCGCGACGAGATCCGCGACCGAGTGCAGACCCGGCGCCTTGGCACGCGGGCCTTCGACCAGGGAGCGGGCCACGTACCAGCCTTCCGTCGCATCCGGAAATGTCGTTCCCAGCCGGACCGCCTTCTTGTCGCGCTCCGCATCGACCCAAGGCTGCACCGGGTTGGCCAGCCAGATTTCCATGATCACATCGACGTCGCCCCGTGCCAGTCCGTTCACCAGCGGGATCGTGGCGCCGGGCACACGGTCGGTCCGGCAGCCGTACCCTTTCTCGAGGATCGTCCGCGCAATCGTCGTGTGAAATGCCGCCGAATCATAATCGAGCCCGGCGAAAACGACGGGACGCGAGAGGTCACAAGCCGTTGCCGTTGCGATCGTCGACCACGCCATCGCGAGAACGGCCAGGACAAATCTCGTCATGACATTGAACCTGAGGTGAATGCCGCATTCAGGATGGGTTCAAACGGCGGCAGCTACCTTGGCCGAACCCTGCAAGAGCACTTCCCCGGCGCATTTCCCCGGGGCTCCGCGCGCAGGGTCGCGGGGCCCCATCCCCCTCTCGGCCGGCATGCTGGCCACGCTAGCGCGGTGCCATCGAGCTTTCCGAGGCTCAGGCCGAGCTCTTCACGCCCGTCCCGATCTGGCAGGCGACGCCCGTGCCGCCGAGGCCGCAATAGCCGTGCGGCACCTTGGCCAGATACTGCTGGTGGTAATCCTCCGCGAAATAGAACTGGGGCGCGTCCAGGATCTCCGTGGTGATCGCGCCGAAGCCCTTCGCTTTAAGCGCCGCTGCATAGGTGTCGCGGCTCGCGGTCGCCGCCTCGCGCTGCGCCCTGGAGGTGACATAGATGCCCGACCGGTACTGCGTGCCGATGTCGTTGCCCTGGCGCATGCCCTGCGTCGGGTCGTGGCTCTCCCAGAAGGTTTTGAGCAGAGCCTCGTAGCTGACGGCTTTCGGATCGAAGGCGACCAGCACCACCTCGTTGTGGCCGGTCATGCCGGAGCAGACCTCCTCATAGGTGGGGTTGGGCGTGATGCCCGCAGCATAGCCGACCGCCGTGATCCAGATGCCGGTCTCCAGCTCCCAGAATTTGCGCTCTGCGCCCCAGAAGCAGCCCATGCCGAACACGGCGGTCTCGATGCCTGCCGGATAAGGCCCTGCGAGCGGCCGTCCGTTGACGAAATGCGTAATCGCCGTCGGGATCGGCGTCGCGCGTCCCTTGAGCGCGGTGGCAGGCGTCGGCATCTCGATCTTCTTGCGGGTGAACAGCATGGCGGGCACCTCGTTTATGCTCGGAGCTTGCACCGTTATATACGTCACGACCGCGGCTGTTGCCGCAATACGGTGGTCACGATCCGGAGATCGCACGAGCCCGACGATCAGTTGATGAAGATCGGCACGTCTTTGCGTCGCCGGCCGAGCCAGGCGAGGAGAAGTCCAAGAACCCCCGCAACGAGCCATGCGGGCAGGCGCAGAACCGGCCGTGCCGCCACCTCCCAGGCGAGCGGATGCACCTTGGCGGTCAGCAGCGCCTTCAGCCATTCGAGGCTTGCCGGCGCAAAATGCGTCCAATGCTCGCCGAGCGACGTGACGACGGTGCCGGAGCCGCCCGCCATCGTCCGTGTCCCGTCGTAGGCGAGCGCCACCACGGCCGCGATGAGCAGCGGCCTGGCGATGATGCGCAAGAGAGCCAGAAAGCCGCGCCTGGCCGTCGACGACACGAGCAGTGCCAGCAGCACCACCGCGGGCAGCACAATGGCGGCGTTGACCAGAATGAAATTGACGACCTTGTCGAGCATCGGACGGGACGAGACTCCGGCAGCCAAGGGCTCGACGTACACGCGCGGCGTGGTTAGCGCAAGACGGCCCATGCCCTTGCGAGCAGCAGCCGCAAGCGACGTTGCGCTCGCGGAAGGCGGTTGCTCTGGGCTCTCAGGCGTAGACGATGGTCGGCTGGACGGTGGCAAGGGTCGTGAACGGCATCCACAAGCCCCAGCCGGCTGCCGTGCTGAGATAGACGCCCGACACACCGTTGAACGTGGTGCCCTGCGCGGAGACCTGTCCATTGTAGGTCGGGGAGAAAACGAGGGCGTCGCCCGGCTTGAAGCCGAGGATCGTATCGAAATCTCCGGCCACCAGATCGCCGGCCTGGAAGTAGAACGCATCGGTGCCGGCGGCGCCGTACATGAGATCGGAGCCAGCGCCCCCGATCAGGCCGTCGTTGCCGGCCGCGCCGCTGCCGCCATAGAGGGTGTCGTTGCCGGCTCCGCCATACATGAGTGCGTTTCCGCCAGCAGATCCGACCGCGAGAACATCGTTGCCGGCCTGGCCGATCAGCGTGTCC
The DNA here is from genome assembly GCA_050249405.1 of Hyphomicrobiaceae bacterium. Taxonomy (GTDB): domain Bacteria; phylum Pseudomonadota; class Alphaproteobacteria; order Rhizobiales; family Hyphomicrobiaceae. The sequence goes on from JBFWQN010000104.1 coordinate 9,536, forward strand.
GTGCCGGTTGCGCTGCCCGCGAAGTCGCCGCCGAACAGCCAGTCGGCGCCATCGCCGCCATAGATCGTGTCGGAGCCGTCGTTGCCATAGGCGAACGTCGCGCCCTCGCGCCCGAGTATGGTGTCGTTGCCGGCGCCACCGATGGCGATATCGCCCGTACCGGTGGCCTGCCCCGCTCCCGTATCGATCGTATCGTTGCCGGCGTTCCCCACGATGTAGTCGAGCCCGCCGTTGCCGTAAAAGGAGTTGGCCGAGGCATTGCCGATGAGCACATCGGAAAGGCCCACGGCGCGGTTATTGGCCGTGCCCACCGCCGCCTCGATGCCGCTGAGCGTATCGAAAAAGCCGAAGCCATCCTGCGCGAAGCCGCTCGCGAGATCGACGTAGACGCCGACGCTCCCACCGAGGAACGTGTCGCCCGAGTAATCGGCCGTATCGAAGCCGCCGGCACCGACCAGCGTGTCTGCCCCGCCGTTGCCGCGCAACAAATTGCCTGCGGCATTGCCGGCGATATAGTCGGCCGCCGACCCGCCGTATGCATTCTCGATCAGCGAGCGCGGATCACCGTTGTACTGCAGGGCATTGAAGATATTGCCGCGAGCAAAGATGTTGTTGGCGATCGAGAGGCGAGCCGCCTGTCCGCTGTTGAAGTTCGACCAGCCCCCCGGCGTCAGGTCGATGGACAGATTGGTCGAGTAGTTGGAAAGATCGTAGGTGTCGTTGCCATTGCCGTCCCAGATCGTCTGGAAGATGCGGTTGGCGCCGGGGGCGCCCTGGCCGACACCGTTGACCAGCATCTCGCCCGTAGTCGGGCTGAAACGGTAGACGGTATTGGTGGCGTTGGTATTGAAATTGGCTCCGTACATATATTGCAGCGCTGCAATGTCATACATCATCAGCGACTGCGCGAAGCCGAACGTCTCGACGTCCGCTCCACTATCGCCGGCAGGGTCGGCACCGACGTATTTGCGGTACGTCATGACCGCGAATTCCATGGAGTCGCGGTCCGTCGGCAAGGTGACGCCAGATACGCCCCCCGTCTCGTGACCATGCTTGAGCCCGACGGTGTGGCCGAGCTCGTGGATCACCAGGCGCCAGTCGGCATCGCCTCTCGTGATGGCGTCGAAGCGGGTCCCGTTCTGCTGAAGGCTGTCGAACCAGGCATCACCCGCCCTCTGGCGCACGCCAGCACCGATGCCGTAGCCGCCGAAGCTCGGCAGGTCGACCATCGCATAGCTCTTGTCGGCGACGGCCGCCGCCCCCTGCAAGGTGAACGTGAGCGGCGTCACGGCCGAGAGCTGATTGAGCTGGACCCATTCGATGGTGCTCATGAGGGCGGGTGTTGCCGCCTCGAACGTCCCGGCTATGTCCCAGGTTGGCGAGAACCCGCCCCCGAAATAGTCTGCCGCGTAGTAGGATGCCGCGGAGGGAAAATTATAGGTCAACCCAAGCGTATCCCACCGGACCGACTGCAGAAGACCATCGATGCTCTGGTTCCCGGACGCGGTATTGGCAATGCTGGCTGCCATATGGTCAGGCCCCCCCAAAATGCTTTTCAGGCTCGGCGGTCGGCCATTCGAGGCATGTCCGCAACCGCACGCCTCCCTCGCGTCACAGCCCCTAACGCCGAGGGCGCTGAAGCGTCAACCGCACCGACCCCGCAAAATCTGTGCAATGCTTGAATCGGATAAACAATTTTTTACGTCCCTCCCTTCCGCGCCGGCGGGCGCCTCGGCTTGACCGCCCCGTCATGCCCTGCTTGGGCACGACGGTTCCTGCTGTTCGCCGAGACGCCGCACGCAGTCGCCATTAGCCCTTGCTTCTCTCGTAGCGCGCCTTGGTCTCGGCGTTCATCGGGTAGAGCCCGGGCAGCGCCGCGCCCTTGGCTACCTCCTCCATGATCCAGCCTTCCATCCGCTCCTGCTCGGGAGCCGTGGCCAGCACCTCGCCCAGCAGCGCCTGCGGAATGCAGACCGCCCCATCGTCGTCGACCACGATGATGTCGTCCGGAAACACCGCGACGCCGCCGCAGCCGATCGGCTGCTGCCAGCCGACGAAGGTGAGACCCGCCACCGACGGGGGCGCCGCGCCGCCCTGGCACCAGACAGGCAGGCCGGTGGACAGCACGCCCGCCAGATCGCGCACGACGCCATCGGTGACGAGGCCGGCGACGTTCCGCTTCACCATGCGCTGGCAGAGGATGTCGCCGAAGATGCCGGCATCCGTGATGCCCATGGCGTCGGCGACGGCGATCACGCCCTCGGGCATGGCCTCGATGGCGGCTCGCGTCGAGGTGGGCGACGACCAGCTCTCCGGCGTGGCGAGGTCCTCGCGCGCCGGCACGAAGCGCAGCGTGAAGGCACGGCCGACCTTGCGCGTGTTGCTGCCGGGGCGCAGCGGGCGCGTGCCGCGCATCCAGACGTTGCGCAGGCCCTTCTTCAGCAGAATGGTCGTGATGGTGGCCGTGGTGACGGCCTCGAGCGTCTTGATGGCGGCGGCGTCGAGCATGGGGTCTCCTGAAGGCTCCTGAATCATGTCCGACTGGCAAGGAAGCAGAAGCACGGCACGTCGGCTAGGCGGCACGGGGTATCGTGCCGAAGGCATCGAGCCGTCGTTGGACCCCTCATCCGAATGCCGCTAGAACGCAGGGCATGCAGGAGGCAGTAGCCCCTCGGGAAGGACAGCGGCATGGCCGAGAAGAAGGATGACCACAAGGTCGTCGCCGAAAATCGGCGGGCTCGCTACGAGTACCGCATCGAGGACACGTGGGAGGCCGGCATCGCGCTGACCGGCACCGAGGTGAAGGCGCTCCGCTCCGGGCAGGCGAACATCGCCGAGAGCTACGCCTCGGCGGAGGGCGGCGGC
>JBFWQN010000105.1:0-12186 GCA_050249405.1 Hyphomicrobiaceae bacterium
CTCGGGACAGCGTGCGGTCGAGGAGCGCGAAGAACGGTTTCGGCTGCGGGACCGGCAGCTCGCCCGGCGGCAGGATGCTCATCGAGAGGCCGAGCCGCTCGCGCGCCATCTCGATCAGCTGGGCGTGCTTGGCGCCCGGAGGATAGGTCTCGTAGACGTCGATCAGGGCCGCGATGTCGCGCGCCGTCGCCTCCGACAGTCTCCGCGTCACCGCCTGCCAGTGGCGCTCCATGAAGCTGAAGGCGACCACACCCTCGAGCAGCACGATGGGCGTGATGATGATGAGCAGCGCCCGTGCATAAAGCCCGGTTGGCGCCAGCTTGGCGACGATGCCGGCGGCAGCCTGCAGCGCGCGGCGCAGCGGAGTGTGCCACTTGTCGCCGCCGTCGGCCCCGTCCTTCGCCACGGCAGGTGCCGTCGCCTTGTCGTCGAGCACGACCATGAAAGACCTCGTGCGGCTCGCTCATCCTCGAGCGCCGCGACCTCTAGCTGCCTGTCGCCAGTCGTCTGGCGAGGGAGGCACCGCGTCAGTCGACGTAGAGGATGTATCCCTTGCCGCGCACGGTCTGCAAATAGACCGGATTGGAGCCGTCCGCCTCGATTTTCCGCCTGAGGCGATTGATCTGGACGTCGATGGCACGCTCGCTGCCGGTCGAGTCGTCGCTGGCGAGCTCGTGCCGGGGGATCGGCATGCCCGGCCTGCCCGCGAACAGCCGCAGCAGATCCCGCTCCCGCTCTGTGAGGCGGATGAGCTCGTCGCCCCGCTTGAGCTCCCCTCTCGCGATATGGAAGGTGTAGTCTCCCATGCGCACCTCCTCCCGCGCCGCGGTGCTCGTCTTGCCGCGCCGCAGGATATTCCGGACGCGCAGGAGCAGCTCGCGCGGCTCGAAGGGCTTGCCCACGTAGTCGTCGACCCCCGCCTCCAGTCCGGCAATGCGCTGCTCGGGATCGGCGAGAGCGGTGAGCATGCAGATCGGCACGGGGGATATGGCCTTGAGATCGCGTGCGAGCTCGAGCCCCGTCTCGCCGGGCATCATGACGTCGAGGATGACCAGATCGAAAGCGAGGCCCCGCATGGCGGCGCGCGCGGCCTTGGTGTCGCCGGCCGTCGAGACGCGAAAGCCCGCCTCGGACAGGAAGCGTGCGATCAGGTCACGAATGCGCTGGTCGTCGTCGACGACGAGGATGTGCGGGGCGTTATCGGGCGGAGGCTCTCGGCGGACGGCAACGGGCTCGCGGCTCATGCTTCCCCCTCGGCATCGACGGCGAGCCCGCTCGTGGCCCGCACCCTCAGCGCCTCGGCTTGCGCCTTGTCATCCGGGCCGATGACACCGGCCAGGAATGCCGCAGCCGCCGTCTCGGAGCCGACCCCAGCAGATGCGAGTGCCTTGCCGAGATGCTGTGTCTGCAACACGAGAAGCCGTCGCGCGAGGCGGCGGCCCTTGTCGGTCGTATGGAGGCGGCGCTCGCGCCTATCGACGGCTCCGGTCTCCTGGTGGATGTAGCCCTCGTCGACGAGCTGCTTCAAGACCCTCGCGAGGCTCTGCTTGGTGATTTTCAGAAGGCCCAGCAGATCGGCGACCCGCAATCCCGGATTGCGATTGACGAAATGCAGCACCCGATGGTGGGCCCGGCCGAAGCCGAGCTCGGCCAGGATCTCGTCCGGGCCGGCCACGAAATCGCGATAGGCGAAGAACAGCAGCTCGACCATAGCCACGAGGCGCGCCTCGCCCGTGTCGCCTGATCGCGGGCCGTGGCCCCCTTCCGGCGAAAGGCGCTCGAGCGTCTGCGCATTTACGTCAGTCATGTTGACATATTTGAGGGGGATCGATACCCAAGGCAAGGATTTTCGCCGTTTCGAGGCCGACCGCTGGCGATGTCCGGCGGGGCCGGTACAGCCCTGCCGGCAAGCCGGCGGAGCGACTGGCCGCTCCTCGACGAGGTCATACAGGCGCGCCGGAAATGTGGCCTTGCGAGATCCGTGCGCGCGCCCGCACGGCTGCGTCAGAGCGGGCCGCACCCGCCACAGACCCTTGGAGAGGAGACACCTGCCGATGGCTGCCCCGTCCTTCCTGATCGAGCGGAGCTCTGAGCCCGTCAGTGTGGCCGAGCGCAACCGGATCGTCGCCGATCCCGGCTTCGGCCGCGTCTTCACCGATCACATGGCGATGATCCGCTACACCGAGGGCAAGGGCTGGCACGATGCGCGCATCACGGCGCGCAAGCCGCTCCTGCTCGATCCCGCATCGGCGGTGCTGCACTACGCCCAGGAGATCTTCGAGGGTCTCAAGGCCTACCGGCTGGCGGACGGCTCGATGGCCATGTTCCGCCCCGATGCCAACGCCCGGCGCTTCCGCGAGTCGGCGCAGCGTCTCGCAATGGCCGAGCTGCCGCAGGAGCTGTTCATCGAATCGATCCGCCAGGTGGTGGCCATCGACCGCGACTGGTTTCCGACGGTCGAGGGCGGGTCGCTCTACATCCGCCCGTTCATGTTCGCCAACGAGGTGTTCCTCGGCGTGAAGCCGTCGTCCGAGTACCTCTATCTGGTGATCCTCTCGCCGGTCGGCGGCTACTTCAAGAGCGGTGCGCCGGCCGTCTCCCTCTGGATCTCCCAGCAATACACACGCGCCGCGCCGGGCGGCACGGGCGCCGCCAAATGTGGCGGCAACTACGCCTCGAGCCTCGTGGCCCAGGCCGAGGCCTCGAAGCATGGCTGCGATCAGGTCGTCTTCCTCGACGCGGCAGAGCATCGCTGGGTGGAGGAGCTCGGCGGTATGAACGTGTTCTTCGTCTTCGCCGACGGCTCCCTGCAGACGCCGCCACTGTCGGGCACGATCCTGCCCGGAATCACGCGGGATAGCCTCATGACGCTGGCCCGCTCCGAGGGTCTGACCGTGCGTGAGGAGCCTTACGCCATCGACCAGTGGCGCGCCGACGCGAAGAGCGGCAAGCTCACGGAGGCCTTCGCCTGCGGCACGGCAGCGGTGGTGACGCCGATCGGCCGGGTCGTCGGCCCCGATGGCGAGTTCAAGATGGGTGCGGGTGGCCCTGGCCAGACGACGATGCGCATCAAGCAGAAGCTGATGGATATCCAGCGCGGCGTGGCTCCGGACCCGCACGGCTGGGTGCACAGACTGGCCTGATGGCTCACTGGCCTGCGGTGCTGGGATGAGGATAGGTGCGCGCATCGGCATCGGCGTCGGCGTGAGCGCGGTGGCAGCCGGCCTCGTCGGCTGGATGTCGCTTGCGCCCGCGCCGACACCCCAAACGCCGGCCGAGGTGCACTTCCCGGGGCACGTCGGATGCAAGCACAGGCACGGCTCGGTCTGGCTTCAGAGCCACTCGCGCCGTGTGCCCGGTCAGCGCGACGACGACGATGGCGAGGCGCCGCGCAGTCGGCTCGTCCCATTTACGGCTGTCGGCCGCTAGACTAAGGCGGCGGGCTACGGGCCTCTCGACACCGCGCCCGCGGAGGCGCGCCGCTTACCGGCGAGTCGCTAGTTCCACTTGATGGACCCGAACAGCCGGATGGTCCGGCCGGGCTGCAGCACCTCGTCCTTCTTGAACGAGACGTGGTTGCGCACGTCGTCGTCGAGCAGGTTCTCGCCCTTGAGGCCGATGGTCATCATCGAGGCGATATCGTCGGCGCCGCCAGCCTTGAAAGTGTAGGCGATCTCGGCATTGAGCAGCGTATAGCCGTTGGTCGGCGTATCGCGGGCATCGAGGCTGGACACCGTGTCCTGCCTCAGCGCCGTGAGAGAGAAGACGCGGGCGAGCCAATTGGGATCGCGATAGTAGAGGCCGGCGCCGACCCGATGCGGCGGAATGCGGGGCACGTTCACCCCGTCCTCGAAGCGGGCACGGACGATGTCGTACTCGCCGGAGATGCCCCACACGCCGCGGCCGATCTCGGCGATGTCATGCTCGGCCCCGATCTCGGCACCGGTGAATTTGGCGTCACGCTGGGCGAACACGAGCTCGTCGAGCTCTGTTCCGGTGCCGCACGAGGCGAGCGTGTCGTCGCACTGGCGGCCGGTGAAGCTTTTGAAGACGAAACCGTCGTAGGCAGTGTGGAACACGCTCGCGTCGAACCGAAACGGGCCTTTTGCCCGCTTGAAGCCGAGCTCGAGCGTGTTGGCCTTCTCGATCGCAAGGCCCGGATTGCCGATCTCGAAAGTGCCGGTCGCCTCGTGCACGCCCTTCGAGTAGAGCTCGCCGATGTCGGGAGCGCGCTCGGTGTGCTGCGCCGTGAGCCTTGCGACGACGCCAAGCGGGAGCTCGTAGAGCAGGCCGAGGCTGCCGCTGGCTGGAGCGACCGCGCGTGAGAAGGCCCGGGTGTCGGTCGCGACCAGCGGGTCCTCGATGCCCGTGCCGTCGGCCGTGTTGCTCTCGATCCGGCCCGCCGCCTGGAGCCTCAGCCGGCGCGTGACCTCCAGCTCCTCGAACAGGAAGCCGGCGACCATGCGCTGGCGCGCCGCCGGATCGAGCAGGCCGTCCACCGGCTCCTCGACGCCGAATCCCGCCATGCGCTTGGCGCCCCACTGCACACCTGCCGCGCCGCGCACTTCGCCGAGGGGAGTCGCCACCGGGAGATGCTGCGCCTCGGCGCGCGCCTCGTGCTCGCGGTTGGTGAAGCGGGTGCCGACGATATCGATCTCCTCCGCGGCCTCGAGGACGACCTCGTTGTGCGCATAGCGCGAGGTGCCGAGCCACAGCCGGATCGCCTCGATGCCGTGGTCGCGAACGCGCCACTCGCCTTTGGAGGTGACCTTGTCCTGCACGAGATCGATGCGCGGCCGCTCATCGAGCGCCTCGGCGCCGGGGATGCCGTAGAGGCTCTGGTAGCGAGACCAGGCCACACCGAGGAATCCACTCGACCAGATGTAGGAGGCGCCCAGCGCTACGCCTTTCGCGTCGACGAAGGTGTTGGGTTGGACGCCCTGTGGGGTGTCGTAGTCGAAGGTGCGCCGTCGGAAGGCATCGACATGGAGGGCGATGTTGCCGGAGCCGGCGGTCACCTGGAAAGCGCCGTCGCGCCCCATGTCGGCGGTGCTGAGCCCGCCCTTCATCTCGGCCGTGAAGCCTTTCGGCGGAACGAGCGTGGGGATGCGGTTGCTTTCGACGGCCACCACGCCTCCGATCGCCTGCGAGCCGTAACGCAGCGTCGCGGGGCCGCGCACCACCTCGATGCGCTCAGCCGAGAACGGATCGACCGGCACGCCATGGTCCTCGGAGAGCGCCGACACGTCATGGCTCCCGATGCCGTTCTCCTGGACGCGCACCCGATAGGTGTCGAGACCGCGGATCACCGGACGATTTGAGCCCGGAGCAAACGTCGAGCCGACGATCCCGGGCTTCTCCGAGAGTGTATCCGCGATGGTCGGGCCGGGCTTCGTCAGGACCTCGCGGTCCGTTGCGACCGTGACGGGAACGAAGGCATCGTCCTCGATCGAGACGGGCGGAGCCGACGGGGGTGCGGCAGCGATCGGCGCGGCTGACGGCGTCACCGGAGCAGACGCCGAGTCTGTCGGCGCCGCAGGAGTGGGCCGGGAGGGGTTGCGGATGACCGGACTCGGCGCGGTGACGACAATGCCGGGCAGCGCCGTCTGGGCTGATGCGGTCCCCGACCCGAGCAGCGGGGCGGCGAGGGCGAGCGATAGGCTCGCGGCTGGTGCGAAGGCGCACATGAGCGGCGCCGTGTGTCGAGGAGCTGGCAAGGTTGCGGACCTTCATGTGATTCATAACGTTATAATATAACAACTCATATCCTCTGCGGTCCGCAAGGGCGGATCGTCGGCGGGTGTTCGAACGGACGTTTCCCGTGCCTGCGGAGCAACAGCTCGCAGAACGTGGCGGGAGCCCGCGGTGCCGCGGCCATGCCTCAGTCGGGTAGGCCGAGCTTGCGAAATGCCTTGCGCACTAAATCTCTCGCCGCGGCGTCGCGGTAAGGGAATGCCTGCAGATAGTCGCGGATGCGGTAGCCCGGATGGGCCGCCGCGAGGCGCGTCAGGCAATGTCGCGCGCGCTCCTCACGGCCGGCCATGGCATTGCAGAACGCTGCGATGGCGAGGATGTGGTAGTGCGCATTGGCCTGCCGTGCTGCGCGGTCGGCGAGGTCGGCGCCTTCGTCGTGCCGCTCGAGCAGGGTCGCGTTGAGCGCCTGCGTCGCCAGCATGGCGAAGCTCATCAGATCGTAGGGGCTGAGGCGCCGGGCGATCCGTACGGATTCGTCGCTCGCTGCGTTCTCGGCTGCCAGTGCCCGTGCGAAAGCCACGGAGTAGTGGCCAATGGCGAAATTCGGGTTGAGGGCGACGGAGCGCTCGATCTCCTCGATGGCGAGGTCGAGCTCGTCGTTGAGCTGGAAGGCACGGCCCAGCGCCCAGTGACCCTGGGGATCGCGCGGATCGAGCAGCTGCGCATGGCGTGCGAGGTCGGTCGCCTGCTCGATCTCGGCCTCGCGGTCGTTGCCGATGCCGAGGAAGGCACGTTGCCAGTGCACGAACGACAGGCCCGCGAACACCCGCGAGGAGCCAGGGTCGAGCCGCGCGGCGAGCTGGAGCAGCCGCTCCGCCTCCTCGTAGGCCTCGGGCGTGAACTGGAACATGTGCCACACACCGCGGTGATAAGCGCTCCAGGCATCGAGGCTCGATGGCGGCTTCAACAGCGCCCGCTGGCGCTCCGACTGCTCGATCTCGCTCTCGACCGTGCCGACGATGATGCTCGAGATCTCATCCTGGATGACGAAGATGTCATCGAGGGCGCGGTCGAAATGATCGGCCCAGACCTCGCGCCCGACCACCGCGTCGGTGAGCGCCGCATTGATGCGCACGCGCGGTCCGCGAAACTGCATCGTGCCGTGCAGGACGTAGCGCACGCCGAGCTTGCGCGACACGGCATGGGCGTCCTGTGATGGGCCGCGAAACATCAGCGCTGTGCCTCGCGAGATCACGAACAGCCAGCGCGTCCGGGCGAGCCCCGTCATGATGTCGAGCGCCAGGGCATCGGCCATCAGCTGGTGCTGCGGGTCGCTGCTCAGGACGTGGAACGGCAAGACCACGAGCGACGGCCGCTCGGGCAGGCTCATGTCGAGCCCGATGGCGCCGTCCGCGTCGTCCTGGGTCGGCAGCACGCTGCGCTCGTGAATTGGCGTGAGAGCGGTCAATGGGGGCGCAACGCCATCGGATTGCGGCAGCGGGGCCGCACTGGGCTTCTCGTCGGCGACCGTCACCTGGCCGACGAACCGCAGCCCGCGTCGGTGAATGGTACGGATCATGGATTGCGCCTTGCCGTCGTCGCCGATGGCGCGGCGGGCGGCCTTGATGCGGCTCGAGATCGCCGTCTCCGACACGATGCGGCCCTGCCAGACCCTCTCGACGATCTCGTCGCGCGTCACCATCCGGTCGCGGTTCTCGACGAGCAGCACGAGCAGATCGAGAACCTGCGGCTCCACCGCGACCCGAACGCCGTCACGGCGCAGCTCGAAACCCGAGGTGTCGATCTCGCAGCCGGCGAAGCACAATCTCATCGGCGTACCCCGTTCAGGCGAGTCCGCGCAATGCCACCGGAAGCCTTTCCCGCGAAAGGCCTCCACCTCCTCTCCACGCTTTCTCCAGATTCCCGCCAAGCAGCTGCGGACCCGGCACATTAAGGTGACCAAACCCGGAACGAAATCGGCTGGACTAGAAACGTAGAGAGCAATGTCATCCGCTTTGATAGGTGCCTTGGCCGGTGATGGCAAGGAGCCGATCCGGCCGTGTTTGCTCAGCTGTCCGAAATTCGGCCGAGAACGGGTGCGCCGCTTCGGAAGGGTTTCCGTCGCGAAATTCCAGTCGAGGAGTTAATGTTATGCAGATCGATATGAAGAAGCTCGAGCCATTGCTCGGAACCATGGTCAACGAGCTCGGCGCGGCAGCCAACGCCGCCCTCGTCCTCGTCGGTGACAAGCTCGGCCTCTACAAGGCGCTGGCGGTCTCGGGGCCGTTGACCTCGGCCGGCCTCGCCGAGAGGACCGGTACCAGCGAGCGCTATGTCCGCGAGTGGCTTTCTGCGCAGGCAGCGTCCGGCTACATCGCTTATGACGGAGAGGCGGACACATTCTCCATGTCGCCCGAGCACGCGGCCGTGCTGGCCGACGACGACAGCCCCGTCAACATGGTCGGCGGCTTCCAGTCGCTCGCGTCGATCTTCGCCGACGAGCCGAGGCTTTGCGAAGCGTTCCGTAGCGGGCGCGGCATCGGCTGGGGCGATCACTGCAATTGTCTTTTCTGCGGCGTCGCACGCTTCTTCAGGCCAGGCTACAGGGCACATCTCGTCGGCGAGTGGCTTCCCGCGCTCGACGGCGTCACGGCCAAGCTCGACAGGGGCGGCAAGGTCGCGGACGTCGGCTGTGGCCACGGGATCTCGACGGCCATCATGGCCTCGGCGTTCCCCCGCTCGCAATTCGTCGGCATCGATTTCCACGGTCCGTCCGTGGAGGCGGCGAGGAGCGGGAGCAACGGGCTCCCCAACCTTTCGTTCGAGGTGGCGCGGGCACAGGACTTTGCCGGCGCCGGCTTCGATCTCGTCACGATCTTCGACGCTCTGCACGACATGGGCGATCCGGTCGGGGCCGCGCGCCACGTGCGGGAGGCACTCGCGCCCGACGGCACGCTGATGCTCATCGAGCCGATGGCCGGGGACCGGCTCGCCGACAACCTGAACCCCGTGGGCCGGGTCTATTATGCCTTCTCGACCTCCATCTGCGTTCCGGCCTCGCTCGGCCAGGAGGTGGGCGCCGCGCTCGGTGCCCAGGCTGGCGAGAAGCGGCTGCGGAGTGTGTTGAACGAGGCGGGTTTCAGCAGGGTCCGTCGCGCTGCCGAGACACCCTTCAACATGGTCATCGAGGCACGTCCTTGAGGCGAGCCGTGGCGATGGGCGCGGCGCTTGATCAAAGCGGAGATTAGCTTGGAGGCGGCGGCCGCGGGGCTGTCGCCTTTTCCGATTCCTATTCCGCGTCTCCGTGGTGCAAGCCGCATTCGTTTTAAACAACGTTTCTCCACGTTTCCTCCAGGAACTCTCCGCTGACACTCCAAGCTTGGAAAACGGCGGAGGCGCATATTGCTGCCACGAGCCGATGCGGCGAGAAAAACCGCAGAGAGATGCTCGATAAGAAACAGGAGATGGTCATGAGCAATATCATCGCGAGCGCCTCGCTCAACGAGCAGGCTGGACATTCTGCGGCAGGTGACGACAAGGCCGCCGCGCATCCGCTGGCAACCGCCTTCCGCTGCACCATGTCTGCGATCCGGCGCCACCGGGCATTCCGCAAGGCCGAGGCCGAGCTGATGAGCCTCGACGACCGCATGTTGCGAGACATCGGCATCGACCGGAGCGAGATCGTCTCGGTCCTCCTCGATACCAGCGATCGGGTGCATCGCAACCGGCATCCCAGATCCACCGGCTGAGCCCCGCGGCTCGCCTGTCCCGAAATCCGGCCTCCCGCGCCTGCCGGCGCCGGACGGATGCGGCTGCCTTCGGTAGCCGTCGATTGTGCAACCTGGAAACGACAAACCAAGCAAGGAACAACTGTCATGAGCAAGATCTTGAAGGCCACTTTCGCCGCTTGCGCTCTCGCGCTTGCCGTCTCATCCGGTGCCGCGCTGGCGGCTGACGCAAGTCAGGCCGTCTTCGGCGGGATCGCAGACAGCGCCCCACGCGCGCCGTTCGACCAGCTTGCGGACAGCGCGCCGCGGTCGGTTTTCGACAGTCTCCGGGACACGGCGCCCCGGTCGATCTTCGACGCGACGCAGGACAGCGCGCCCCGCTCCGGAACGTTCGGTGGGATCGCCGACTCCGCCCCCTGACGCGAGACGGCGAGCGGAAGGTCCGCGCCCCCCGGCGGGCCTTCCGCATCTCGCGTGCTGCCGATGCTCCGGGTCAAAGCAAACCAGGAAAGGTCTCGACAACCATGCCTGCACCCCGACTGCCCCAGCTGAAAGGCGACATCTTTCTGACCGATGGCGGCCTCGAGACGACCCTCGTCTTTCACGAGGGTTTCGAGCTGCCGCTTTTTGCGGCTTTCACTCTGTTGCGGAGCGCGAATGGCCGAGACGTGCTGACGCGCTATTTCCAGCGCTATCTGGAAATTGCCAGAGACCAAAGCCTCGGCTTCATTCTCGAGAGCCCCACATGGCGTGCGAGCGCGGACTGGGGCGGGAGGCTCGGATACACGCGCGAGGACATCGCGGAGGCCAACCGAGATGCGATACAACTGATGCGCGACTTGGCGGCAAGGCACAGTCGCGACGTACACCCGATCGTCGTCAGCGGCTGCGTGGGGCCGCGCGGCGACGGCTACGACCCCGGCCAGATCATGACGCCGGAGAAGGCGGAGGCCTACCACGCGCACCAGATCGGAGCGTTCGCGGCGGCCGGTGCCGACCTGACGACAGCCATCACCATGACGAATGCGCCCGAGGCGATCGGCGTGACGCGCGCCGCCGTGGCCGCGGGCCTGCCAGTCGCGATCTCGTTCACGCTCGAGACGGACGGACGGTTGCCGACGGGGCAGCCGCTTGGCTGGGCCATTGCGGAGGTGGACGAGGCCACGGGCTCGGCGCCGGCCTACTACATGATCAATTGCGCGCATCCGAGCCATTTCCAGGACGTGCTCGCAACACAGGCTGCATGGACGCGCCGGATCCGCGGTCTGCGTGCCAATGCGTCGTGCCGAAGCCACCAGGAGCTCGACGCGGCGCCGGACCTCGACGATGGCAATCCGGCGGAGCTCGGCGAGCAGTACCGCGAAATTTTGCGCCGGCATCCCCAGATTACGGTGCTCGGCGGCTGCTGCGGCACCGATCATCGCCACGTCACCTGCATCGGTGCATCGTGCCGAAGCATAGCCGCTTGACCATCCAACCAAACTGCAGCCGGCAGAGCGGTCGGCGACCCTGCCGGCTGCGTCGCGCCGATCAGCCGAAATTCAGCTTCAATCCCGGCTCCGGCCACTGCATCACGCCGAGGCGTCCGCTGTCGGACAGCGTGATGTAGGCCGTCCGCATGTCCGGCCCGCCGAAGCAGATGTTGGTCGGGTAGACGTCCGGCATCTTAACCTCGCGCACGATCTGGCCGGACGGCGAGATCTCCGTGATGAAGCCCGTCGTGAGCGTCGCCACGCAGATATTGCCGCTCGCCATCACGGCGAGGCTGTCGAAGCGGGCGCGGCCGGGGAGCCCCGCGATCATGCGGCCGCTGTGCGGCGCGAACTCGGCTTTCGGCTTCAGCTTGCCGGGTCCCTGCACCTCGAAGGCCCAGAGCCGGGCGCCCTCGGTGTCGGCGGCATAGAGTGTCTTGCCGTCGGGCGAGAGGCCGCAGCCGTTGGGCGACAGGATCGGGTAGGCGATCTCCTCGATGCGTGAGCCGTCGGGGAGCGCATAGTAGATGCCGCCGTTGTCGCGATGGCGGGGGTAACGCTTTCCCAGGTCGGTGAAGTAGAAGCCGCCCTCGGTGTCGAAGACGAGGTCGTTCGGCGCCGACAGCTTGTTGCCGCCGACGTGCGTGTAGAGGATCTTCTGCTCCCCCGTCCTGGCGTCGAGGCGCGAGACCCAGCCGTGCTTGTAGTCGGGGTGCGGGCCGAGCCCCATCGAGTGGCCCTCGACGTAGCGGCTGCCGCCGTTGTTGCACAGGTAGAAGTGGCCGTCCGGCCCGGTCGCGAGGCCATTGGGCCCGCCGCCGCAGTCCGAGAACAGGGAGACCTGTCCGTCAGCTGCGACGCGCGTGCAGCGACCGTTGCGGATCTCGGTGAGCACCACCGAGCCATCCGCGCAGGCAACGGGCCCTTCGGGAAAGCCGAGCCCGGTCGCCAGGATCTTGACGTCTGCCATCGTGCGCTCCTCCATTGCTCCGATTATGCTCGTTTGCCGCCGCGAGCCCGGGCGCGCGGAGCCGGCGGGGACGGAGCGGCCCCGCGGGGACAGGAGGAGGCGAGCAGCGCCCGACTCCGCTCGGCTCGGTTCAGCTCGCGATGTACTGGCCGCCGTTGGCGTCGAGGCACGCGCCGGTGATGAAGCCGGCCTCGTCGGCGGCGAGAAACACCACGCAGCGCGCGATCTCATCCGCCGTGCCGAGGCGGCCGACCGGGATGAACGGCAGAATCTTGGTCTCGAGCACGTCCTTCGGCACGGCCGCGACCATCTCGGTGTTGAT
>JBFWQN010000106.1:0-12176 GCA_050249405.1 Hyphomicrobiaceae bacterium
ACAAACGCTCGCCGCCCTCATCGGCAAGACGGCTGCCGCCGGGGTCGCGATCCTCGCCGCAGGCTATGTCGTCTCGCGCTCGGCGGAGGTGATCGCCGACACGACTGGCCTCGGCCAGAGCTTCGTTGGCGCCGCCCTGGTGGCCATCTCCACGTCCCTGCCGGAGCTGAGCACCGTGCTGGCGGCGGTACGGCTCAACCTCTACACGATGGCAATCTCCGACATTCTCGGCACCAATCTGTTCGACGTGGCACTCCTTTTTGTCGTGGATGCTGCCTCTTCTGGAAAGTCGGTGCTCTCATCGGCCGGCAGCTTCGCTACCGTCGGTGCAAATCTCGGCATCATGGTCACGGGGCTCTTCCTCGTCGGCCTGAGCGAGCGCCGCGACCGGACGATCCTGCGTCTCGGCGTCGATTCGGCCGCCGTGCTCGTAGCCTATCTGGGCGGCCTTGTGCTCCTGTTTACGTTGAGGTGACGAGGATGGCTGCCCCTTCGAGTGAGCGCGTCTCTATCAGCCCGACACCGCGCCCCGAGGGCGAGCGCGAGGAGCTGAAACGCATTTGGGCAACCCCCCGCGGCTTCCGGCTCGTCACCGCAATCAACAACAACGTCATAGGCCTGCTCTATATCGGGGTGGCTTTTCTCTTTTTCCTGCTCGCAGGCGTGCTGGCCCTGTTGATGCGCACGCAGCTCGCCGTCGGCGACAACACTTTCCTGACGCAGGATCTCTACAATCAGATATTCACGATGCACGGCACGACAATGATGTTCCTGTTCGCCGTGCCCGTCGTCGAGGCGCTCGGCGTCATGCTGTTGCCGCAGATGCTGGCTGCGCGTGATTTGCCGTTTCCGCGCCTCAGCGCCTTTGCCATCTGGGCCTACGTGATCGGCGGGCTCGTATTCTTCTCGACCATCTTCTACGATCTCGCCCCCAAGGGCGGCTGGTTCATGTACCCGCCGCTCACCACCACACGTTATTCCCCCGGCGACAACGCCGATTTCTGGCTTCTCGGAATCGGCTTCATCGAGATCTCGGCCATCGCCGGCGCCATCGAGATCGTGGTCGGCACCCTGCGGACGCGCCCGCCCGGCATGTCTCTGGACAAGATGCCGATCTTCGCCTGGTCGATGCTGATCTTCGCCGGCATGATCATCGTCGCGTTTCCAGCGGTCATCCTCGCCACCATGATGCTGGAGCTGGAGCGGGCCTTCGGCTGGCCCTTCTTCACGTCGGAGAAAGGTGGCGATGCCCTGCTCTGGCAGCACCTCTTCTGGTTTTTCGGCCATCCGGAGGTCTACATTATCTTTCTACCGGCGGCGGGTCTCGTGTCGATGATCGTGCCGACCATGACCCGCACGCCGCTGGTCGGCTACGAGCTCATCGTCATCGCTCTCATCGGCACCGGGTTCTTCTCGTTCGGCCTGTGGGTCCACCACATGTTCGCGACAGGCATTCCCGCCTTGAGCCTCGCCTTCTTTTCCGCGGCAAGCATGGCGGTCGCCATCCCATCCGGCCTGCAGGTCTTCTCCTGGATCGCCACCATCGCCGCGGCACCGGGCGGATTGCGCTTCACCACCCCGTCGCTGTTCGTCTTGGGATTTCTTTTCATCTTCATCCTGGGCGGCCTGACCGGTGTGATGGTCGCGCTGGTTCCCTTCGATCTCCAGGTGCACGACACGTATTTCATCGTCGCCCATTTCCATTATGTATTGATTGGCGGCATGGTTTTTCCGCTGTTTGCGACATTCTACTACTGGGCCCCGATGGTGAGCCGCCGCCCGCTGTCCGAGCGACTGGGGCGCTGGGTATTCTGGCTCATGTTCATCGGCTTCAACGTCGCCTTCCTGCCCATGCACGTGACTGGCCTGCAGGGCATGCCGCGCCGTGTTTGGACCTACTCCTCGGAGATGGGCTGGGACACGCTCAACATGATCTCGACCGCGGGCTCCTACATGCTGGCTGCCGGGGTAGCCGTGTTCGTCGCAGATCTCATTCTTCATTTCCGCTCCGGAAATGGACCACTCAATCCCTGGGATGCCGGCACCCTCGAATGGCTTCCCAACGACGTCTACTGCACCCGCTCGATCCCGCACGTGACGAGCCGCGAGCCGCTCTGGGACCAGCCGGGGCTGGCCGAGGACGTCGAGGCCGGCCGGCATTATCTGCCGAACGCGCCGACCGGACGGCGCGAGACCATCGTCACCACAGCGATCGAGGCCAAGCCCGATTACATCCTGCGCATGCCGGGACCGGGCTGGGCCCATTTCTTTGCGGCGGTGTTCACGGCTGGATTCTTCCTGCTCCTCACAGTCAAGCTGGTCGTGCTCGCCTCGATCTCCGGCATTCTGGCCGTCGTTTCGTGCCTGGTCTGGGCCTGGGAGCTCGACCCGGAGCCAAGTGACCCGGTCGACATCGGCGGCGGCATCATGCTGCCGACCTACCGGTCGGGGCCGAGCTCACATGCCTGGTGGGCCGTCATCGTGCTGATGGTCGTCGCCGGGTCGCTCTATCTCGCCTTCGTTTTCTCGTATCTCTACGTTTGGACCGTATCGCCGTCCGTCTGGGGCGGCACCGGCTCGCCCGCGCCGCCTCCGGTCGCCTGGCCGATCGTTTCCGGCTCGCTCTACCTCGCCAGCGCAGCGGCCTTCCTGCTGGCCGACAGGTTTCTGCCGGAACGGCACCGGAGCGGCCTGGCCACGGCGTTTCTGCTCGTCGCTGCCGCTCTTCTCGCCATCGCCGCCGTGGGCGTCGACATCCTGGGGCATTGGCAAACGGGGCTTCGGCCCAGTTCCTCGAGCTATGGCGCACTCGTTTATCTGGGAATTTTCCTTTCCGCCCAGATCATCGCTGCCGTTGCCGTGATGGCGCTGTTCACCGCCGCCCGTCAGCTCGCCGGACGCCTCGACCGCGTGCGCCGGGTGACGTTCGACAGCACGGCGCTGCTCGCCTACTACGCATGCGCCCAGGCCATCGTCGGCCTCGTTCTGGTGAACGGCTTCCCGCGTCTGCTGTGAGAGGAGGCTCGCCATGCCAAGCCGGTCATCGACCGAGACAGTCGAGCGTGGCTCGACGGTGGGAACCCTCGCCTTCATGCTGGTCGGGCCACTGATCTGGGCGGCGCATTTCACGTTCGCGTACGGCTATCAGAGCGTCGCCTGCGCGATCGGCGATCGCTATCCGGTCCTGCAGGACAACATCGTGCTCCCGCTCGTCCTCGCAACTTTGCTCGCAGCCGCACTTCTCGTTTTCTCTCTGGTGCTTCATCCAGCCCTCGAGACGCTGGCGCGCGCCGCCTCCTGGCAACCGCCACAGATCGCCTTCCAGCGCCGGGTGATGCTAAGTCTCGCGGTGCTGTCGCTATTCGGTGTCGTCGCCGGAGGCACAGCCGTGCTCGTACTGCCTCCTTGCGCAGGCTGAACGGACGAGCGCCCGTCAGGGTCGAGCAGTTGAAGATGGCTCGAAGAGCGGGCACTTTCGGTGCCTGCCTCGAGGAGCCCGCGCCATGTCGTCGTCCGAGATCGCCTACGCCTCCGCCGCCGAGTTGGCCGGCCTCATCCGCAAGAGACGCCTATCGGCCGAGGAGGTGATGCGCGCGACGCTGACGCGGGCGGAGAAGGCACAGCCGGTGCTCAACTGCTTCATCACCATCTGCGCCGACGAGGCCCTGCGCGACGCTCGGGCTGCCGACGAGAGGCAGGCGCGCGGCGAGCCGCTCGGACCACTGCACGGCGTGCCTCTGCACGTGAAGGACCTCGTCAACACGGCGGGTGTGCGCACCACCTTCGGCTCTCTGATCCACGAGACGAATGTACCCTCGGCCGACCAGGTGTCGGTCGCACGTCTCAAGGCGGCGGGCGCCATCCTCTTCGCCAAGACGACGACGCCCGAGTTCGGGCACATGTGCTGGACCGAAGCGCCGCTGTTCGGGCGCACGCCCAATGCCTGGGACGCGACCCGCACCGCGGGCGGCTCTTCCGGTGGCGCCGCTGTCGCCTGTGCGGCGGGCATCGGACCGCTCGCCGTCGCCACCGATGCCGGCGGCTCGACCCGAATTCCGGCCGCCGCCAACGGCCTCGTCGGCCTGAAGCAGTCGATCGGCCTGATCCCGCACGACACGGCGCCCGACGCGTTCGCGAACATGAGCTACATCACGCCGACGACACGGACGGTGATGGACACCGCCCTCATGCTCGAGGCGATGGCCGGCTGGCACCCGTCCGACCCGCACTCGTTCGGCATGTCCGCCTCGGGCTCGGTCGCGGCAGCCCGGCCCGAAGGCGATCTCAAGGGGCTCCGGGTTGCATGGCGGCCCTACCTCGCCAACACGGTCTGCGACACGGAATACCTGTCGCTCTGCCATGACGCAGCCGAGGCGCTCGGCGATCTCGGAGCCACCGTGGAGCCAATGGGCGATGATCTCGAGCCGACCGAGCCCTTTTGGCTGACGCTCTCGACGGCACTCTGGAACGCCCGCTTCTCCGATTTCCTGCCCAGATGGCGCGACCGGCTAAGCCCGACTCTGGTCGCGCAGATGGAGCGCGGCACGGACGCGAAGGCCGAGGACGTCGGCCGGGCGCTGATGCTCCGGACGAAGCTCTACCGGCAGGTGCAGGACTGGTTCGAGCGTTTCGACGTGATCGCCATGCCGACGCTGTCGCGGACCGCGCTCGGCATCGACGAGGCGCTCTACGAGCCGATCGTCATCGAGAACCGCAAGGTCGATACGGTGCGCCGCGCCTGGTACCCGTACACGCACCCGTTCAACCTGACCGGCAACCCGGCGATCGTATTGCCGGCTGGCCTGCATTCGGACGGCTTGCCGGTCTCGATCCAACTCGTCGGCCGGCGCGGCGAGGACCAGCGGCTCATCCGCGTGGCCGCGCTCTTCGAGGCCGCCCGCCCGTGGTCGCACCTGCGGCCGGCCATCGAGGGGCTGAACTAGGGGCCGACATACGCCGGTCTGTGCTCAGCGCTTCTTGGCCGCCTTGCGAGCTGCGTAGCGCAGATCACGAGCCCGCTTCCGGTCGGCCTCGAGCGCGACCTCGGCATCCAGCCGTGCCTGCTCCGCGAGGGCTGCCTCCTCGGCGGCCCGGATCCGCTCGGCCTCGGCGGCAGCATCACGTGCAGCTTGCTCGATCGCCGCCTGCTCCGCAGCGGCAGCCTTGGCTGCAAGTCTCACCTCGCGTGCCTCGGCGATGGCCTTGCGCTGCGCCGCCCGGGCCAGCACGGACGGATCGTCGGGGCCGGGGCGCGCTTGCATCTTGCGTATCAGGGCCTGCTTGGCGGCGGCCTTGTCGGTCAGCCGGTCGGTAAGGGACTTCTCCTTGAAGTTTCTCATGTCGCCTCGTGTCCACTTCGTTCATGTCGTTGCACGGCGCGAATTGCGCCGAGGGGCCGCTTGCGTCGATGCAGCGCCGTTTCGCTGGCTCGTCTCCACGCCTGTCTCCAGACCGATGCTGGGGCGTCGGCCGGACGGCCGCCTCACGGCTGGCGGCGGTTTGGGAGGAAGGCCCTCTCGCAGCCTGATTAGCCGGTCTCGGGGCAAGCCGCCAGCCCGGACACGGCTCGGGCGAGAGCTGGGTCAGTCGTCGAGCATGGTCAAAGCCGCACGGCGGTCGCCCGGCTTCAACGCGAGGAAAGCGCGGCGCGCAGCCTTGATGTCGCGCTCGAGACCCGTCTCCGCCGCTTTGGCCAACGCAGCCGTGGTCGGATGTTCCGCGCCGCAAATGAAGGCGAGCGCCTTGGCGAGCCGCCCCATGGCCGTCCGGTCGATGCTGGCTTCGTCCATGTGAAGTCCTCGTCCTGGAGGGCTGATCGTGCTCAGGCCGGTGGCCTGCGGCGAAACACCAGCGACAGGTTGTTGGCCGGCATCGGCACCACCAGTGGCGGCTCGAAGCCCACCCCGGCTGCGAGCGCCGAGACGGCCTCCAGATCGCGCACGCCCCACTCGGCGTTGCGGAGGCGGAGATCCCTGTCGAACGCCTCGTTGCCGGGCGAGGTGTGGGCGCCGCCGCGCCGGAACGGACCGTAGAGATAGAGGAATCCGGCGCCGCCGAGAAGCCGTGCCGCCCCTCTCACGAGGCCTTCGGCCGCTGCCCAGGGAGCGATATGGATCATGTTGATGCAGAGCACCGCGTCCGCCTCTGGAACGGGCCAATCGGGTGCGCTCGCGTCGAGATCGATCGGAGGCAGGACGTTTGCGAGACGTCGCGCCGCCGTCCAGGCGACGATGCTCGCTCGACAGTCGGGATCGGCGTCGCTCGGCTGGAACATCAAGTCCGGGGGACTTGCCTCGGCGAGAAAGGTCACGTGCTCGCCCGTCCCGCTCGCAACCTCGAGCACCAGCCCGCGCGGCGGCAGATGCTGGCGAAGCACCTCCAGAATGGGCTCTCGGTTGCGGCCCGCGGCGGGGGCATAGCGTCTGCCGTCCTCGATCATGGAGCTGGGCGTTTCCTTGTCGCTGCGCGCGTCCTGATGGCACGGCGGTGTCGGAAAGGCCAGGGTAGGCATCGCCAAGGGAATTTTCGGACGGTTCCGAGCTCGGATGATGGGATCGTGCGCCATGGGCGGATCGGGCCTGCGAGCGCGGCGACAGTCCGCCTTCGCCCTGCGTCGCGGCGGCTGTGGAGCCGGGAACGATGCCCCGGACAAGGCGTTGGCCACGGAGAGCAACAGGAAAGGATTCCGTCATGGTCACGACATTCGTTCGCCGTCATAGCCGCTCGCTCGGTGCCGTCAGTGCCGCGGCTCTGCTCGCGCTGGTCCCGGTCGCCGCAAGCGCACAGCAGATGCCGTCGTCGCAGAGCGGTCAACAGACCCAGGCCACGCAGCCTCAGGCAGGTCTCTCAGGCCATATCGCTGCGGTCGAGCAGGCGCGCCAGTCGATCGACAACTCACAGCCGACCCAGATGCAGACGGCATCGAAGCAGGCGCTCGACGCCGTACGCGCGCTGGAGACATCTCTCTCGCAATTGAAGGATCGGGCCGGTCAGGCTGTCCAGGCGGCGATGCAGAGGATCGAGAGCGCCAAGAACGCGCTCGACCGGCCGCAGCCGGTGAAGGCGACCGCCAGTCAGGCGCTCGCGGGCGTGGTCGAGGATGCCCGCCGCGTCGAGCAGCAGGTGGCGCAGAACGGCACCACCGGCGGCAGCGGCACACGGGTCGGCGTCGAGCAGCGCTCGGCCCAGGTCCAGGTGCAGCAGAAGGCGCCGAACGTGACCGTGCAACAGCCGCAGCCGAAGGTGACCGTGCAGCAGCCTCAGCCGACGGTGACGGTGCAGCAACCGCAGCCGACCGTGACCGTGCAGCAGCCGCAGCCGCAAGTGACGGTGCAGCAGCCGCGTCCACAGGTGACCGTGGAGCAGGCGAAGCCCGAAGTGAACGTGCAGCAGCAGGGTCAACCCCAGGTGACCGTGCAGCGGCAGGGCCAGCCGCAAGTCGACGTGCAACGGCCGCAGGATCAGACCGCCCAGAGCCGCGAGACCGCAACGTCGACAGACAGGACGCCGACCGGCAGCTCGACCAACGCTGCGGGCTCCACGCAGCAGCCCGCGACGGTCGCAACGCCCGGTACGACGGCCGGCGCCGGTTCGCAGGTGGCGGTGCTCGGCCGCAGCATCGTCGGCAAGGAGATTTACGGCGCCGATAACGGCGATATCGGTGAGGTCGAGAACGTCGTCATGCAGGGCACCCAGGTGCGGTCCGTCCTCGTCGACGTCGGCGGCTTCCTGGGCATCGGCGAGCGGCGCGTCTCGATCCCTGTCGATCAGCTTCGCATGGAGGGTGACCGCGTCGTCACCAGCATGACGAAGGAGCAGGTGCGCAATCTCCCCGAGTATCGCGGCCCGAGCCAGTAATCGGTTCGGCGAACCGGGCAAGGCTCGATGCCCCGGAGCGACGTCCGCTCCGGGGCATCCTCACGTCAGGATTCCTGGCGAAGCTTGAAGCGCTGGATCTTGCCGGTGGCCGTCTTGGGCAGCGCCTCGGCGAACTCGACCCAGCGCGGATATTTCCACGGCCCCGCCTTGGCCTTGACGTGCTCCTGCAGTTCGGGAACGAGGCCCTTGTCCGCCGCCATGCCCGGCTTCAGCACCACCACCGCGCGCGGTTTGAGCAGACCGTCTCCGTCCTCCTTCGGCACGACCGCCGCTTCGAGCACGGCCGGGTGCGAGACGAGCGCGCTCTCGACCTCGAAAGGCGAGACCCAGATGCCGGACACCTTGAACATGTCGTCCGTTCGGCCCTGGTAGGTGTAGCAGCCGTCGGCATCGCAGACGTATTTGTCGCCCGTCCGCATCCACTCACCCTCGAAGGTGTGTCGGCTCTTGTCGCGCTGGTTCCAGTAGCCCTCCGCCGTGGAAGGGCCGGCTACCAGCATCTCGCCGACCTCTCCCGCAGCGACCTCGCGGCCGGCCTCGTCGACGAGGCGAACCCGGTAGCCGGCGACGGGCTTGCCCGAGGTGCCGTACTTGATGTCGCCCGGCCGGTTCGAGACGTAGATGTGCAGCATCTCGGTGGAGCCGACGCCATCGAGAATGTCGACGCCGAAGCGCCGTTTCCAGGCCTCGCCGACCTCGGCGGGGAGCGCCTCGCCGGCCGAGACGCACATGCGCAGGCGCGGCGAGGACATCTCCGTCCCCGAGCCCGCATGCGCCAGCATCGCGGCGTAGAGCGTCGGCACGCCGTAGAACAGTGTCGGCCTATGTTGCTGCAAGGCACGAAACACGCTCTCCGGCGTCGGTCGCTCCGCAAGGAGCACGGTCGTCGCGCCGACGGACAGCGGAAAGCTCATGCCATTGCCGAGGCCGTAGGCGAAGAACAGCTTGGCCGCGGAGAAGCCAACGTCGTCCTCGCGGATGCCCAGCACGGCCTGCCCGTAGAGCCGCGCCGTCGCCATCGGGCTGGTGTGAACGTGGCGGACGCCCTTCGGCATGCCGGTCGAGCCCGAGGAGTAGAGCCAGAACGCCGTCTCGTCGGGGGAGGTGTCGACGGCGGCGAAATCCGGCTTCTGAGCCGACATCTCCGACTCGAGACTCATCGCGAAGGCGGGTGCCTCGCCGCCTGAGACAAAAACATGGGTCAGGAACGGCAGCCGCCCGAGGATCGGCTGAAGCACGGCGAGCAACGGTGCCGAGACGACCAGCGCCTTCGCCCGGCTGTCGGCAAGGATGTAGGCGTACTGCTCGGCCGTGAGCAGCGTATTGAGCGCGACCGGCACGACGCCAGCTTTGATCGCGCCCCAGAAGGTGATGGGGAAATCGCGCGTGTCGAGCAGCAGGAGCGCGATGCGCGTCTCACGGCCGATGCCGAAGGCGCCGAGCATGTTGGCAAAGCGATTGCAGCTCTCGGCGAGGCCGCCGTAGGTGAGCGTGCCCGCGCCGTCGATGAAGGCGGCCTTGGCCGCGCGGCCCTCGCCGAGGTGACGGTCGATCATATCGCTGGCGGCGTTGTAGACGGGTCCGCTGCTCATTATCGTTCCTCCCCGTGCGCCCAGGCGGCTTGGCGCCCGTTGGGCCGACTATAGGCCGTCCGCCCTTTTGCGGCATCCGTCCGTCGCGCCCGCGGGGAGCTTGGCGTAGTCCACGGCCATCAGATAGAGCCCCCGCGCAGGCGCGAGCGCACCACAGCGCGACCGGTCGCACGCCTCGAGTGCGGCCCTCATGTCGATCGGGCGCCATTTGCCCTCGCCGACGTGCTTGAGGCTGCCCGCGAGCGATCGCACCTGATGGTGGAGGAAGGAGCGCGCCGAAGCCTCGATGCAAATTTCCTCACCGGCCGCCGAGACGTCGAGGCGATCGAGCGTCTTCACAGGCGAGGCAGCCTGACAGCCGGCGGCACGGAAGGTCGTGAAATCGTGGCGGCCGAGCATCATGTGCGCCGCCTCCGACATCGCCTCCGGGTCGAGCGGCCGGGGCACCCACCAGACGCGATTCTGGTCGAGTGCGGGCGGCGCCTTGCGGGCCAGGATGCGGTAGAGATAGTGACGGGCCGACGCGGAGAAGCGCGCGTCGAAATCATCGGCCGCCAATGTGGCCTCGACCACCACGACCGGCGCCGGCTTCAGGTGGAAGTTCAGCGCCTCTCGGACCTTGAACGGCTCCCAGTCACGCGCCAGATCGAAATGGGCGACCTGGCCGCGCGCATGCACACCCGCATCGGTACGCCCGGCGCCACGCACGACGACGGTCTCGCCCGTGAACCGGCGGATAGCCTCCGTCAGCTCACCCTGGATGGAGCGGCCCTTGGCCTGGATCTGCCAGCCGACGAAGGGCGTGCCGTCGTACTCGATGGTGATGCGGTAGCGGGGCATTCGGGCGGGCGTCTCGCTTGAAGGACCGGCGCGTCGCGGCGCCAGCCTCGGCATAGGCGCCCCGCACCGCTCCCGCAACGGGGCAGTCGGCGCGGATCAGCGCCTGCCGCCGCCGTGGTGCCCCCCGTGGTGGCCGCCGCCGATGCCGCGCACACCTCCGAGATGGCGGTGGTCCCGGCCATGACCACCGGCGTGACCGCTGCCGTAGATCCCGCCGCCGTAGCCGCCGACCGCAACCGGTCCGCCGGTGTCGCTTTGCGAGTAGTTGTAGTTGTGCGAGACGGAGCGGCGCTCCTCGTAGGACAGGCTCAGCGGCGTCGCACCGCCCGGATTGATGATGACGCGATCATGCGGCGGCAATGGCCGAAACACGCGCACGCCCTCCTCCAGCGTGACAATGGCGCCATAGAAGGGACGCGTCTCGATACGCGTCGTCGTCGGCGATTGGGCGAGGGCGGCGACCGGCGCGAGGCTGGCGCCGGCGGCAACGATGAGGATCAGCAGAGTACGCATGCCGGAGCTCCGGATGTGGGACCGGAGAAGACTTTAGCTCTGCGTTAGCCAAGACGTGCAACACAATGGAAACGAATAATTAACAGAGAGGCCTCCTAGCCCCCTCAAGCGTCGTCCGCGTCGGCGACCACGCGGCGGCGGCCCTGGCCGTCGGGCGGCGTCACCAGCCCCTCGCTCTCCATGCGCTCGATCAAGTCCGCCGCCCGGTTGTAGCCGACGCCGAGGCGGCGCTGCAGGTAGCTGGTCGAGGCCTTCCCATCGCGGTGCACGATGGCGACGGCACGGTCGAAGAGATCGTCGGCCTGGAGCGTGGGCTGCGAGGCCGAGCTGGCGGCGTCGGCTGCCTCGTCGGCCTCGAGCCTGAGCACCAGATTGTCGACATAGGCAGGCTCGCCATCGGCACGGAGCGCGGAGGCGACGGCCTCGACCTCGTCGTCCGAGACGAACGGCCCGTGCACGCGCACGATCTGGCCGGAGCCAGCGGAGTAGAGCATGTCTCCGGCACCGAGCAGTTGCTCGGCGCCCTGCTCGCCGAGAATGGTGCGGCTGTCGATCTTCGAGGCGACGCGGAAGGCGACGCGCGTCGGGAAATTCGCCTTGATGGTGCCGGTGACGACGTCCACGCTCGGCCGCTGTGTCGCCATCACGAGGTGGATGCCCGCCGCACGCGCCATCTGCGCGAGCCGCTGCACGATGCCCTCAACCTCCTTGCCGGCGACGCTCATCAGATCGGCGAACTCGTCGACGATGACCACGATGTACGGCATCGGCTCGGGGACGCGGTCCTCGCGCACGTAGACGGCCTCGCCCGTCGCCTCGTCGAATCCCGTCTGCACGGTGCGGCCGAGCCGCTCGCCGCGCTTTCGGGCGTTCTTCACGCGCACATTGAACATATCGATGTTGCGCACGCCGAGCTCTGACATGCGCTTGTAGCGCTCCTCCATCTCGGAGACGACCCAGCCCAGCGCCGCCGCGGCCCGATGCGGGTCGGTCACCACCGGAGCCAGGAGGTGGGGGATGCCGTTGTAGACGGAGAGCTCCAGCATTTTCGGATCGATCATCAGGAAGCGGCACTCGGCGGGCGAGAGCCTGTAGAGGAGCGAGAGGATCAGCGCATTGACGCCAACCGACTTGCCCGAGCCCGTCGTGCCGGCGACCAGCACGTGCGGCATGCGCGCGAGATCGGCGATCACCGGCTCGCCGCCGATACCCTTGCCGAGGACCACCGGAAGCTGGGCCTCCGTGCTGCGCCAGGCCTCGTGCTCCATGAGCTCGCGCAGGTAGACCGTCTCGCGCCTCACATTGGGCAGCTCGATGCCGATGACGTTGCGGCCCGGCACGGCTGCGACGCGA
>JBFWQN010000107.1:0-12158 GCA_050249405.1 Hyphomicrobiaceae bacterium
CGTCGCCCTTGATCGGCGCAGCACGCGGCTCGACCGGACCAGAGACTGGCGGCAGCACGGGCTCGGCGGCGGCACCGCGAGACCCCGTCGCGGCGAGCAGTGCACCGGCGAGACAGAGACCGAGGCGGAAGGTCTTGAGCATGAGCGAACTCGAGCCATTGCGGATGCGAGCATCCTAAAGCGCTGGGCCTCGCGAGGCCAGTCGAGGTCTGGCGGCCACGTCCTGCCGGCAGAAGGGGCGCGGTCGTCGCGTACGGCCTTCGGCCGCCTAGTCCAGGCATCCCGTGTTGATCGGCCCGCGCGCCCGGGCGGCAATGATCCGCGCGATGCGGACATGCCGGTCATCGGGATTGGCGGCGTCGCGCTCGGAGGGGCTCGGCAGCACGACGGCGAGAAGTGCCGCCTCGTCGGCGGTGAGGCGGGAGGCCGGTTTGCCGAAGGCGTGCCGGGACGCCGCCTCGATGCCGTAGATGCCCGGTCCCCACTCGGCGATGTTGAGGTAGACCTCCATGATGCGCTTCTTCGGCCAGACGAGCTCGAGCCAGAGCGTCAGCGGCAGCTCGATGGCCTTGCGCACATAGCTGCGGCCTTGCCACAGGAACAGGTTCTTGACGAGTTGCATGGAGATCGTGCTCGCCCCGCGGGGCGAGCCGCTTCGCGCCTCCTCGATGGCGGCCTTCAGCTCGCCGAGGTCGACGCCGTGGTGAGTGCAGAAGCGGCCATCCTCGGAGGCAACCACGGCGCGCACGAGTCGCGGAGAGACTCGCGAAAGCGGCACCCATGTCTGCTCCACGCTGCCTCCCGACAGTAGGTCGTAGAGCATGGTCGGCGTATAGCCCGGCACCGCGAACCGGTAGACGACGACGAGCCCGAGCAAGCCAATCACCGCCGTCAGGCCCAACAGCAGAAGTCGGCGCAGCCAGCGCCAGACGAAATTCCGCTGCGGCCTCGGCCGTCTCCCGGTGGCCGCGGCCCGCTCAGCGACGGAGCCAGAGACGGGGCCAGTGACCGGCAGCGTCCGTGCGGTGCGCGACCAAGGCGGCTCTCCTGGCCGGCCAGTGGCTACATCGCGATCCCGATTGCCGTCGCCCGCCCCCGACGCATCCATCACGCCACTCGCACACAACCGATCCAACTTTTCGCCGGAACCGCTGCCGGAGCAGGTGGTTGGCGGACGATGCTCACACTAGCACGGCAGTGAATCTCTCGGCAGCCGTGTCGCGCCGGTCGAGGTGAACGCGTATTCGCCGCGAAACGGCTGCCTCTCGGCGGCGGAGTTCGGGATTTCCGGAGAGGCCGAGCCGGGCTTTGCTATTGCGAGCCGTCCGCCTTCGGCCGCGAACAGCGGCACGACGATGCCCCAGGCCGACAGGAGCAGCATCGCGAGGGCCAGCCTCGCCGTTGCCGCTGCCAGCGGGCGGAGGAAGGCGGCACCGGCTGCACTGACGCGCGCCGCTGCGTCTGCCGGCAGCGACAGGCTGCGGGCGCTGCGCCAATGCGGGCTCGCGACACGGCCGCTCAAGATTCGCCCTCCGCCGACCGACCTGCCCGCCGGCCGCCAGCTTTCCCATCGCCCACCTTCACATGGCCTGCCTTAGCGATGCCCGCCACCTCGTTGCGCGTGTCCTCATCCGGGTCCGTGTCGAGATCCAGCTCCGTCTGCTCCGGCTCCTCCGCCGCCTCCAGCGGCAGCTCGTCGGGCATCAGCGCGGCAACGTCTGTCGGGCTCGGGATCTGGAAGCCGGGGGGCAAGGTCGCATCCAGCAGGCCTGCCGTCTTGAGCTCGGCCAGCCCGGGAAGATCCTTGATCGACTCGAGGCCGAACTGATCGAGAAACCGCTCCGTCGTGCCGAAGGTGAGCGGCTTGCCCGGCGCACGCCGCCTGCCCCGCAGCCGGACCCAACCGGTCTCGAGCAGGATGTCGAGCGTGCCCTTGGAGGTTTCGACGCCGCGAATCTCCTCGATCTCGGCGCGCGTCACCGGCTGATGGTAGGCGACGATGGCGAGCGTCTCGAGCGCGGCCTTGGACAGCTTCCTCTCCTCGACCGCATGACGCTCCAGCAGATAGGCGAGGTCGGAGGCCGTGCGAAACGCCCACTTGCCGGCCACTCGCACCAGATTGACGCCACGGCCCGAGTAGAAGGCCTTCAACTCGTCGAGCAAGGCCCTCGTGTCGGCACCCGCAGGCAGATGGCGCCCGAGGAAAGCCTCGTCGAGCGGCTCGGGCGCGGCAAACAGCAGCGCCTCGACGATGCGAAGCGCCTTGTCGCGATCGGCAGCAGCGATCGGCGCCACGCTGGGCGCTGCGGCCGGCAACGGAACCGCCCGCCGGCCGCGGGGCGGCTTGCCGTTCGGGCGAGCGTTCCGTGCCGGCCCCGCATCATCGTTGTCGGCAATGGTGTCGAGCACCTCGGCGGTGCCGACGCCGCGCATGTCGAGCTTTTCGGGCTGCATGCCTCGCTCCCTGTCCTTGGGTGCACTCGCCACTCGCACGCTCCGTCGGATCATCCCGAACGATACATTCTTGAGACGATCAGCCTGCCTTTTCCCAATCCGCGCCCGGCTCGCGGCGGCGCATGTAGATGGGTGCGAATACCGACTCCTGCCGGATTTCGATCAGCCCTTCGCGCGCCATCTCAAGCGTGGCGCCGAACGAGCTCGCCAGCGCAGTCCGACCGAGCTCCGGCGCCGGCAGATACCGTTCGAGAAACAGATCCAGCTGCACCCAGCTCCCCGGTGTCTCGCCGACGAGCCTCTCGAGCCGCAGGCGCGCCTCCTTGATGGACCACACCACGCGCCGCTTCACGACGTGAGCGCGCCTGACGGTGGTCCGCTTGCGCTGCTCGGCATAGACCTTGATGAGATCGTACATCTCGGCCGAATACTGCCGATCGCGAATGGTGCGCATCCCCTCTGGCATGCCGCGCGCGAACACGTCGCGTCCCAACCGGTGGCGCGTTAGCAGTTGCGCGGCCGCCCGGCGCATCGCCGCCAGCCGCTGCAGTCGGAATTGCAGTCGGGCTGCCATCTCCTCGGGCGTCGATTCGTGGTCGCGCTTCTCCTCACGCGGGAGAAGCAGTCGAGACTTGAGGAATGCCAGCCATGCAGCCATGACGAGATAATCGGCGGCGAGCTCGATGCGCAGCTTCTGCGCCTCGCCGATGAACGCCAGAGACTGGTCGACCAGATCGAGGATCGAGATTCGCGCCAGGTCCACCTTCTGCGTGCGCGCCAATGCCAGCAGCAGATCGAGCGGTCCTTCGAAGCCTGCGATGTCGACGAGGAGCACGTCCTCGGGAGCGCGCGCTTCCGCCTCCGGATCCTCGATCCACCCCGGGGAGCTACTGCCGTAGCCTGCCGGTCCGGGGCCCGCCGGTGGGCCTTCGCTCCGCTCGTCGCTCATGACTGCTCCAACGGAACCGCGGCGCTCATAGGAGTTGTGGATAAACCACATCCGCTTCTTTGCAGCCTACACTGATTCACGACGTGCGCGCGACCAGCTCCGCAAGCGTCGACCTGGCCGCCTCGCGGTCGTAGTTCAAAGGCGTCCGCGCCGCGATCGCGAGTGCCGCCTCGTAGCGCGTGAGCGACCGGCCCGCGAGCACAGGCGCCGACGCAGCGACCTCCCGCATCTCGGCGAGCTGGCCACTGCAGTGAAGTGCCAGGTCGGAGCCCGCCTCGAGCACAGCCCTGGTCCGCTCGGCGAACGTTCCGGTCATGGCCCGCATGCCGAGATCGTCGCTCATGAGAAGGCCGTCGAAACCGCACCAGCCGCGCACGATCTCGCGCACGACGATCGCCGACGTGCTGGCGGGGCGCGCCGGATCGAGAGCCGGGTAGACGACGTGCGCCGTCATGGCCGCCGGCAAGTGGGAAAGCGCCCGGAACGGCACGAGATCGGTCTGCTCGAGCACCTCGCGTGGCGCATCCACCACCGGCAGCTCGAGGTGGCTGTCGGCGAAAGCGCGGCCGTGTCCCGGAACGTGCTTCACGACGGGCACCACGCTGCCCGCCATCAGTCCCTCGGCGAACGCTCGTCCGAGCGAGGTCACGACGACCGGGTCGGCCGCGAAGGCGCGATTGCCGATGATGTCGTGTGCGCCCGGCACAGGCACGTCGAGCACGGGCGCGCAATCCATGTCGATGCCGAGTGTCTGCAGCTCCTCGGCGACGAGCCGCGCCACCAGCCATGCCGCGCGCTGGGCCCTCTGCAGGTCGCCTGGAAAGTGTGCGGCGTAGGCAGCAGCCGGCGGAAGCCGCGAGGCGACCGGCGGCTTCAGGCGCTGCACCCGTCCGCCTTCCTGGTCGACCAGCACGAGCGCACGGTCCGTTCCTGCCGCCGACCTGAAAGCCGAGACGAGGCCACGGACCTGCTCCGCAGTGGCGATGTTCCGAGCGAACAGAATGAGGCCAGCGGGGCTGCTCTCGGCGATCAGCCGGCGCTCGCCGTCCGACAACTCGAGCCCGGCAACGCCCAGGATGAACGCTTTCGGCATGGCGCGTGGCTCAGTACGCGACCGGCCAGCAGTCGTTCATGCCCTTGGCCTTGAGCTTGACGCAGACGTTGCGTGCCGCCTCGCGCGAGCCCGGCGGACCGACGATGAGGCGGTACCACAGGCCCTTCTCGCCCAGATTGGCCTCGCGCACGTCCGGTGTAAGCCCTGCAAGGATGTCGGGGTATTGCGAATGCAGATCGGCGAAGCTGTTGAGCGCATCCTGGCGGCTCTTCTTCGAGGCGAGCACCGCCACGTAGCCGGAGCTGCTCTTGGCCGGAGCCGGCTTGCGCGGGGGCGCTGCCTGGGCGCTGGAGCCAAGTCCGCTTGGCGCCACATCACTGGTGACGGCACCGTCACCGCGGGGCGCGAGCAGATCGTCTCGCGCGCTTGCGGTGCGCTTGCGCAGCGGCACCTGTGCGGCGGCGCGCTCGCTCGCCAGCGGGGCGACCGGCGCGGATTGCACCGGCGGCAGCGGCAGATCCGCGATTCGAGCTGGCGGCGCGCGGCCCACAGGTGGCGGCGGGGGCGGGGGCGGCGGGGGAAGGCGGGAAACCGTCGTCGGCTGCTGCGCCGGCGACGCCTCGCTCCGCAACGGTGCCTGCGGGGCGGAGGCTGGTCCTGGCGGCGGCCCAAAGCCATCGATGACGAGGCCCGGAACGCCTGAGCCCGGCTGAGCAGCAGGAGCCACCACTGAGGTCTGCGGGCTCAACGTACCGTCGCGGTTCACGACGATGGGTATGGTGGAGACCTTCTTCGCCGGCCCGTCGACATC
Organism: Hyphomicrobiaceae bacterium; assembly: GCA_050249405.1. GTDB lineage: Bacteria > Pseudomonadota > Alphaproteobacteria > Rhizobiales > Hyphomicrobiaceae. The sequence goes on from JBFWQN010000107.1 coordinate 5,269, forward strand.
GGCCTGCCGCGAGGAGCTTTCGCTGCCACCATCGGCGAGGCGGTTGAGGAACTTCTTGTCGCTATGCTCGATCGTCTTGCCGCCCGGATCGGTAGGGCGCACTTTCTCGGCGGTGGTGGGCCGCTTGATCTCGGCCACTTTCGCTTTCGGAGCGCCTCCACCCGCGATCTGCTTGTAGACGACGGCCAAGCCACCACCGATGACGATGGCGCCGACCAGCGCCCCGACGATCATCAGGGTGCCTGGACCTTTCCGTGCAGGTGCGGGCGGCTCCAGATCCTCGCCGTCGTACGCAGCGTCGTGTCCGCCACCGCGCATGTCGAGTTGCGGGTCGTGCGGGCCGCCCGCGTAATGACCGGGAGCCCCAGTTGCATAGCCGTGCACGGGCTGGCCGTGCGCATCCACCGCCCACTGCTGGTGACCGTGCGGCGGCTGGCCGTGTGGCTGCTGTTGCCAGTGCGGGTCCTGGCCTTGATGGTTGGGCGGCCAGCCGGGCTGTGCAGCACCGTAGTCCTGATGCCCATGCGCGGGCTCCTGACCAGCATAGCCTTGGGGAATCTGGCCGGGCTGATACTGCGACAAATCCCACGACTGCACGTCGCCTCTCGCCTGCGCGGGCGGCGCATGCTGCGGGTCGTGCTCCAACGGCCCGAACCCCGGCGGTATATAGCCCGCCGACGGCTGATGACCTGGATAGGCGTGACGGGGATCGTGCATCGCCAGCTGATGCGGATCGTGCCCTGCGTGCAACTCGTGCGGGGGCGGCGGCTGCGCGAAACCACCCGCCTGCTGATGGGGCGCGAAAGGATCGTAGGCTGCGCGACTGCCGGGGGGCACGAAACGCTCGAACTGCGGGGCAAACGGATCGGCGACACGCGGATGACCGGCTGCCGCGGCATAGTCCTGCTGCGCTGACGCCGGCGCATGAGGATAGCCCTGGTGCGCGTGCGGGTCGCCGCCGTGCACGTGGGTGTAGGGCTGGGCCGGGTGCCCGGCATCGAAGTGTGGCTGCTGGTGTTGGGCGTGATCTTGGGGTGCCTGGGGCGGCCAGTTGGCCGCCTGCGGCGGTGCATAGCCGCGAGCGTGCGCCTGCTGCTGCTGCCAACGCTCGTACTCGAGGGCTCTGGCCTGCTCGTCGCTCTCCGGCGGCCACGGCTGCGGCGGCTGGCCGCCGCGGTGTACAGGAGAGCCGTTCGACCCAGCCATCGTCTCTATCCCCTCACCGAGTTGTAAGTCGCCCGATTCGGACCGATTATCGCATCTCCTGAGGCGCCCCGACGCCCAGGATCGTCAGCCCGGACCGAATGACCTGTGCACAAGACTGCACCAAGGCCAAGCGCGCCTGAGTAAGGCTCGGATCACTCGCCTGGATATAGCGCAAATATGGCGAATCGTTGCCTCGCGCCCATTGGCCGTGGAAGGCGGAGGCCAGCTCGTAGAGGTAGAAGGCGATGCGATGCGGCTCGTGCGCCCGCGCCGCTCCGGCGACGAGGCGCGGATAGAGCGCCAGCCGTTTGAGAAGATCGATCTCCCCCTTGTCGTCGAGCCTCGCGAGATCCGCCCGGGCGAGCGCCTCCGATCCGACATCGAGGTCCGGCAAGGCCTCGTGGGCGTTGCGGAGCACGGAATGTGCGCGGGCGTGCGCATACTGGACGTAGAACACCGGATTGTCCTTGGACTGCTCGACCACCTTCGCGAGGTCGAAGTCCAGCGTGGCGTCGTTCTTCCGGTAGAGCATCATGAACCGCACGGGGTCGCGGCCCACCTCCTCCACCACCTCGCGCAGGGTGACGAACGTGCCCGCCCGCTTCGACATCTTCACCGGCTCGCCGTTCCGCAGAAGCCGAACGAGCTGGCACACCTTGATGTCGAGGTCGGCCTTGCCGTCGCTGAGCGCCTTCACGGCAGCCTGCATGCGCTTGATGTAGCCCGAATGGTCGGCGCCAAAAACATTGATCAGGTGACGGAAGCCGCGGCCGAGCTTGTTGTGGTGATAGGCCATGTCGGAGGCGAAATAGGTGTAGCTGCCGTCCGACTTCATCAGCGCGCGGTCGACGTCATCGCCGAAGTTCGTGGCCTTGAACAATGTCTGCTCGCGGTCCTCCCACTCCTCGGCGTCGTGGCCCTTCGGCTTCTCGAGTCGGCCTTCGAAGACGAGGCCCTTGGCCCTGAGCTCCGCGATGGTACGCGCCACCTCGTCGTTGTTGCCGGTCATGAGCGAGCGCTCGGAGAAGAACACGTCGTGCTTGACGTTGAGCGCGGCCAGATCCTCCCTGATCATCGCCAGCATCGCTTCGATGGCGAAGCTGCGCACGAATGGCATCCAATCGGGCTCGGGCAAAGTCCGGAACACCGTGTCGTGCTCCCACGCCAGCTTCTCGCCGACGGGAACGAGGTAGTCGCCGGGATAAAGACCCTCGGGGATCTCGATCTCCTCGCCCATGGCCTCGAGGTAGCGGAGATAGGTCGACCGTGCGAGCACGTCGACCTGGGCGCCCGCGTCGTTGATGTAATACTCGCGTGTCACCTTCCAGCCGGCGAAATCGAGCAGGTTGGCGAGCGCGTCGCCGAACACGGCGCCCCGGCAGTGGCCGACATGCATGGGGCCCGTCGGATTGGCGGACACGTACTCGACGTTGACCGCCTCGCCCCGGCCGATGTCGGCGCGCCCGTAGCTCTCGCCCGCCGCGAGCACCTCGCCGACCGTCGCCTGCCAGGCAGCCGGTGCGAGAGTCAGATTGAGGAAGCCCGGTCCCGCCACCTCGGCTCGCGTGACGAGCGGCTCCGTCTCGACGATGGCTTTCAGCGCCTCCGCGATATCGCGCGGCTTCTTCCGCGCCGCCTTGGCAAGAACCATGGCCGCGTTCGAGGCGAGGTCACCATGGGCCGCATCGCGCGTCGGCTCGAGATCGACATGGCTCGTGTCGATATCGGCCGGCAACGTGCCGTCGGCCTTGAGGCTTTCGAGCGCGGCCGCAATGCGCGCCTCGATGGTCGCGAGCGCAGTCATGGTTGTCCTCGGGCAGGGGCACGTGCGGTCATCGGGCCGCGCGGCCAGTCGAGTATAGAGCTGACGTGGCGCCTATCCCAGTTCTCGGAATGCGTCAAACGACGAGCCCCGGATCGGATCGACCGAGGCGCGTGCAAGGCGTCGGCAGAATGCCCTGGCCGATGTGCCAGCGAGCATCGGCGACCTTCGCGCGATTTGCCGGGGTGTACGTGGGCGCACAGCCCACGTGTGCAGCCTCGGATATCAGCGAATCATGACGTCGGCCGGTCACCAGACGGAGCGAGCCATGAGCATCCGGGCACTGTCGGAAACAGAGACATCGGCAGTCGCCGGCGGGTATGTGCTCGCAGCCTACATCGCTGCCGAGCTGGCGGCGAACAGGGCCGCCGCACAGGCAGATGCCGCGGCAGCAGCCGCTCGCGCGGCACAAGACCACCGCAGGGCTGCTCTGTCGGTCATTCAGCGGTTCTTGAGCCTGATGCGGATGCTCTGAGGCTCATAAGAGCCGCCAGCATTGCGGCTACCGAAGGAGGCCGTCGAGGATGAAGCCCTTGTGCGGCTTCGGCGCCTCGCCTTCCTTCTTGCCCTGGCCCGAGTCGGCCGAGGCGGTTGCCTTTGCCTCGCTTGCTGCCGGATTTTCCAGAGACCCGCGCACGCCGCAGCCCGCGAGCCCGACCGCCACCAAAAGGGCGGCCAGGAGCGACAGAAGCGCGTTGCCGGGCGTGCGGATGCTCATGCTGCCTTCGCTTTCCGAGCCGGGAGCGGCCCTTGCGGGCGCAACGGCTGCTTTGCGCTTCTAGCCCCGCGCGCCGACCTTTTCCAGCCGCTTGACCCAGGCTCGCGCCATTTTGCGGACGTTCTGTGGCGCGGTTCCACCATAGCTGGTGCGGCTGCGCACCGAGGCCTCGACCGACAGCACCTTGCGGGCCTCGGCCGTGATGCGCGGCTCGATGGCCTGCATGGCCTCGAGCGGCAGTTGCTCCAGCGTCTCCCCGCGCGTCTCCGCCAGCCGCACGATGGCGCCCGTCACATGATGCGCGTCGCGGAACGGCATCTTGAGGGCTCGCACCAGCCAATCCGCGAGGTCGGTGGCGGTCGAGTAGCCGGCACCTGCGGCTGCGCGCATGATGTCGGGCTCGGGCTCGAGATCGGCGATCATGCCGCCCATCGCGGCCACGGCCACCTGGAAGTTGCGCAGCGCGTCGAAGGTCTGCTCCTTGTCCTCCTGCATGTCCTTCGAGTAGGTGAGCGGCAGTCCCTTCATCACCATCAGGAGCCCCTGGAAGGCCCCCGCGATGCGGCCAACTTTGGCCCGGCAGAGCTCTGCCGCGTCCGGGTTGCGCTTCTGCGGCATGATCGATGAGCCGGTCGTCCACCGGTCCGAGAGGCGGGCGAAGCCGAACTGCGGCGTCATCCAGATCACGATCTCCTCGGCGAGACGCGACAGGTGCATCGCCGAGATGGCGCAGGCAGCGAGCGTCTCGAGCGCGAAATCCCGGTCCGAGACGCCGTCGAGGGAGTTGGCCGTGGGCCGGTCGAAGCCGAGCGCCTCCGCCGTCATGGCGCGGTCGATCGGGAAGGAGGTACCGGCGAGCGCCGCCGAGCCGAGCGGGCACTCGTTGAGGCGCTTTCTTGCATCGGCAAGCCGGCCGCGGTCACGCGCCAGCATCTCGACGTAGGCCAGCAGATGGTGCCCGAACGTCACCGGCTGCGCCGGCTGCAGGTGGGTGAAGCCCGGCATCACGACGTCGGCATGGGCCTCGGCCTTGGTCGCGAGCGCCTTCTGCAGGCGCAGGAGCTCCTGGTCGAGACCATCGATCGAGTCGCGGACGTACATGCGAAAATCGAGCGCGACCTGGTCGTTGCGCGAGCGCGCCGTGTGCAGCCGCCCCCCGGCAGGCCCCACGATCTCGGTCAGCCGGCTCTCGACGTTGAGGTGGATGTCCTCGAGCCGCTCCGAGAACGCGAACGTGCCGGCATCGATCTCGGCCTTGACCTGGTCGAGGCCCTTCTGGATCTCGCGCGCGTCACCTTTTGTGATGATGCCCTGGGCCGCCAGCATGTCGGCGTGGGCCTTGGAGCCGCGAATGTCCTGGGGAGCCATGGCCTTGTCGAAGCCGATCGAGGCGTTTATCTCGATCATCAGCTCGGCGGGCGACAGCTCGAAGCGGCCGCCCCACATCTTGTTGGCGCGTTTCTCGGTCAAGGCAGCCTCGTCTCCAGTCGGATCAGGGAGTGATCGGCGTGAAGCCCGTCAGGAAATCCAGGCCGCAAGTGCCGTCAGGGCCGTCGCGCGTGGCGTTGGTCGTGACGGCCGCCGCCGCAGCGCTCGCCGGCTTCGGGGCGGTATACGTCATGGCCGGCGGCACTGACAACGGCCCGCCGGCTGTCCGCACGGCCCAGGCCGTGCCCGCCTCCCCGCAGAGATTGCCGGCCGGCCCTGGCTCCAATCCGCTCTCCGTCGGCCAGATGGCGGCATTCGTGTTCAAGAAGGCGCCGGAGGAGCTGCCGGAGCTTCCATTCCTCGACAAGGACGGCAAGTCGCGCCTTCTCAAGGAGTGGAACGGCAAGGTCGTGCTCCTGAATTTATGGGCGACGTGGTGCGCGCCCTGCCGCAAGGAGATGCCGAGCCTCGATCGATTGCAGGGTGAGCTCGGGTCGGACAAGTTCGAGGTGGTTGCCGTCTCGGCCGACAAGACGGGCGTCGAGGGTGCGAGAAAATTCCTCGACCAGATCAAGGTGACGAAGCTCGGCACCTACGCCGACCCCACGGTGCGTATCCACTCGGGTCTCAAAGCCATCGGCATGCCCGCCACGCTTCTTCTCGATGCCAAGGGCCGCGAGATCGGCCGCCTCGTCGGCCCCGCAGAGTGGGACAGCCCGGAGGCGAAGGCCCTGATCAGGGCGGCGATCGCGGCGGGCGGCTGACGCAACTGCTGAAACCGCCAGTGCATCATCCGCGTGTAGCGCCGACGTACGGACGCATTCATCTCTCCGCCGCAAACAATTGATCAACCCAACTTGCACAGTATGCTTGCGGCGGAACGTTGCGCAGAGTTTCGAACTGCTCTTCCCGCGCCCTTTCTCGCTCCACGCAAAAATTGATCCGTGCCGTACGCACGGCTCGTCGCGAAAGTCGTGGGATATCGGACAGTCCATAGCCCCCGATAGATCGAGCCGATGAAAAATCGTGATCTCTTGGCGCGAGCAGTACGTCGATGTCTGGAAACGCAAACGACACTGTCAGCTGATGAGTATCCTTTCGCGAGCCACTCACCTCTCCACTTGCCTTGACGGCTCGCATGTGATCCTTGATGGGATCGAGCCGCAATTCCGGGCTCACTGACGCGTCAATCATCGTCGTGAAGCGGATAATATCTGTAAACATGTCTTTACCGCCTCCCTGTTCACTGAGCCGGATGAATGTGCTGACGGTCTAGTCCAGACCGATAGATCCGGTGATTGGATATAGCATCCTGGCAGGCTGCTTGACGAAATTCTCACAGGGCAGCCTGACAAGTTGAGCAAACGTATCGGTTGCCTTGTAGGTCCGTTCAGTGTAGCGGTCTTTGTCGAGCCCGCCCTTCACTCCAAGGTCGAACACACCCTTCGTAAAAGGTAGCGAGAATAGAACTTCTGCCTTTGCCTTGTTGTTCTCAGAAATTTTGAATTGGAATTCGTAGACGATTGCGCTCGCACCGTAAGCGATAAATTTTTTCGCCAGAATCGCGTCTTTGCGCTCAACCATTGAAAACTCCGGCTGGTACAAGACCCGCTCTGGGTTCACGTTCTCTAGCCCATTTTTATTTAGACTCTCTTTTATCTCGTTATATACCGCCTGCTTAACCTCGCACCGTGCTGTTCAGATCGGAAGAGCACA